>QKIO01000360.1 GCA_003251015.1 Bacteroidales bacterium | reverse complement strand
CCGCCATCATTACTAAAAGGGGGTTTTTCAAAATCGGACAAAGTAACTACATTTTCAACTAATAATTGCGATTCAATTTTTGTTAACCATTTTTCCTGTATGGCATTAAATTGATGTTTATTGCGTAACATTTGTACCGCATTTCGAATACGCTCTTCGTGGCCTATTAATGCGGTTCCTAATGCAGCAGTTCGAATATGTGCAATAATATCGGCAACAATCTGTTGGTTGGTGGTTTCCTTGTAAGCTGTATTTAATTTGGTATTGTTATAGCCCGCTTCATCTAAAGTTAAGCGCAGGTCTTTCAAGTCTTTTCGTGTTAAACTACTTGGCTTAGTACAAACGATTTTTAAAGCCTCTACCTCGTTCATATTATTTTTTACATAACTCACAAACGATTCAATGTAATCTTTAGGCTTCAGGTTTTTATCGTAAGCATGAAATACGTCTTTCACTTCATCTTGATGTTCGGAATACAACATGCCATAACCCACATTTCTCCCTGTCACGTTATCTAAATACTCCCACAAGGATTGATAGTCCGCTATGCTATTTTTAAGATGTTGAAATTCTGTTGCTTTTAGTTTTAAACCAAAATCGGTGGCTGTTTTCTCGCCCGCAAGTTGCTCGAACTTCTCTAACTGGTCGGTATCAAGCGAACGTACTTTGCGTTGTAGTTTAGCAATAATCCGATCGAGCTTGGTGTCAATCAAATATTCATCCTCCAAAATTTGTATCTCGTCATTTAAATCCACAAACGTTTTTTTGGGGGATGGTGCAACAGGTTTCATCACTTTTTCCTTAGCCATAATTTCGCTTACGCCAACGGCATCGTAAATCTTAAAAACCTCTTTACCTATTTCATCACATCTACGTGTGGCTCTCCCCACCATTTGATCGTAGAGAATACGAGAGTTTACTCTACGCATAAATATTAGGTTACAAATAGCGGGTACATCAATGCCTGTAGTTAACAGATCAACCGTAACCACTATGCTTGGGTAAAGCTCGTTCTTAAAACACTTCAATGCTTTTTCTCGCAAGTGTGTATTTCCAACAATTACCTGAATTGCTTCGACATCTACAGGTTGTCCTAGTGCATCAAACTCTTCCTTTAAAATTTGAACAATGATATCGGCATGTCCTCTGTTTGCTGCAAAGATTAAGGTCTTTTTCCGGTCTTCAGGATCTAAACCATAATCGGTAATGATTTTGTTTAAAATTACACGATTAAAGCTATCGTTAATCACCCTACGGTTAAAGCCTTGTATCTCTACTTTTATCTCATCTTCAGCTATTCCTGCATCTTTAATTTCGTTGTCCTCTGGATCATAAACCTTAACGCCATCGCCTTTCTTCCAAACAATACCCTCTTTCGACAGTTTGGTTTGAAATACCACAGGTGGTTCAAAATCGATTAAGTAGCCTTCAACCACTGCCCTGCGGTAGGAATAATTAAAAACTGGTTTTCCAAATATCTCTGCGGTATGCACTGCTGGTGTAGCTGTTAGTCCAATTCTGTAAGCATCAAAATGATCCAATACCATTCGGTATTTACTTTGGAAGTCTCGCTGATCATGAAGTATCACCTCTTCCTCTTCCATTTCCTTATCCAGGATATAACCTCTATGTGCTTCATCTACCACAATGCAATCGTAATCGCCCACACTAGGAGGCTTATCGGAATACACTATTCGTTGCACCATACTTTGTACCGTAGCAAAATGAATTTTGGTATCCAATTCTAATTCAGAACTATCTAAATCTTGCAGATCATATATTTGTGCAAAGGTTTGTAAGCTTTCTACTTTTACTTCTTTAAAGGCATCTGAAGCTTGTGATCCAAGCATGGTTCTATCCACCAAAAAAAGTATTCTTCTAAATCGCTTCGCTTTTATTAACCGATAACACATGCCAATTATGGTTCTGGTTTTACCCGTACCCGTTGCCATGGCTAACAAAGCTCGTCTATCAGTATGATCTGTAATGATTTTATGCTCTACAGCTTCAATGGCTTCAATCTGGTAGGGTCTTAAACCTAATCCTGATGCATCTTTTAAATAATCTGCAGCTGCTGATTTTAAATCCTTATCTCCATTCTCTTCATCAAAGAGTAATTTCTCTTTTAAGTCTCGTGGAGTAAACCAAGCGGGCAATGCTCTATCTAAATTGGTTTGCTTTCTGCCATCCCAAAACCAAATACCCGAGGCTGTTTTGTGTTGTTCCAAATAAGGTTTACCATTGGTAGCAAACATAAAGGGCACTTTATACTTATCACTATTTCCATGTGCTGGAAAACGTATGTCATAACTTTCATCTACAGCTACACTGTAGTTCTTGGCTTGATTAAGATCAGTACTTATATTTTTAATGTGCTTTTTAGCTTCAACAATACCATAAAGTTCTGTGCCAATAAACAAGGCATAATCGGCCCACAACGAACCACACTTCCATTCAGCAATGGCTATGTTTCTACCTTTTTCGGGTCGTGTTTTTCTTGTTTTAAAATTGAATTTATCCGTATCGCATTCCCAACCAGCTTCTCGTAATTGCAAATCTATTCGTTCGCGCGTTTCGGCTTCTGTCTCCTCTAATTTAGAGAGCTTTACGCTTGCTTTTTGTTTACGCTCATCTTTCTGATCTTTAGAAAGTGCAGACAAGCTTTTTAGTTTTTCTTGAAAGTTCTTTATTTCGGCTCTCGTGTGTTCCAATTCAGACTCCAAAACTTTCAGCTTTTCTGAATCGTCAGTCAGTGGAATTGGATCAGTATAGATGTAATCGAGTTCTTGATCTTCATAAACAGAATAAAACCACTGAATGATTTTCAAGGTCTGCTTCAGCATAAATTTAGCTTCCGAAGTTGTGCCTTCACCAGAGTGCGAGGCTTTATTGCCCGACATGCGCACTTTATGAAACAAGTCAAGCACATCAAAAGGAATGATTCCTTTATAATCGAGCTGTTTTAAACGGTCGTTTTGAGTCATTGAAGCCAAATCATTCAACTGCTCAAACTCAATAATAAATCCAGTTAATTTCTCAATCAGTAACCTAAGCTTAGATAACGAAGTACTTGGGTCGGTGAATATATTACGTTCCGCTAATTGGCCAAATTTGGCTAACTGTGGATACTCTTCCGTTATATGGTTAAAGTTTGATTGACTCATTTGCTGTTAATGATTAGTTCTAGGATATCTGCTCTTGCCATTCCGCAATAGGTAACTCTAATATTATTTTGTTCACTTCGAAATTAAAATGTCGAATTTAAGAAATTAGAATTTACAAGGGGTATTTATTGAGCAGAATATGCTCACACCTATTGCAAATTTGCGCTTACTGCCATTAAGCATTAAAACTAACCCCTCCGGATCGTCCTGTTAGGGAATGACCCAGCGTGTTGATAATAAGTGCCAATTGAGTTATCCATCCTTTATCTGTTAATAAAATCCATGGTTCCTAAGGTGGATCAACTGTATTAGAAACACAGGTGCACGAGTGTTTGAGTTTATCACAAACAACATGAAGCTTGTGGTACAAACGGGAGAATCCTGATAAAAAGCTGACTCAAAGTAATTAAAGAGACTAAAAACAAATATCAAAATTCGCTATTCCCCAAAATTCAGGCGGAGCCTTACTTTTGAAATCTAAAAATGCCT
>QKIO01000310.1 GCA_003251015.1 Bacteroidales bacterium | reverse complement strand
TGATGTACGGGTAAACATCCATTAAAAAAATAAGGACGCTCTTTCGAAACGTCCTTATTTGTAATGCTTAAATCACAATCGGTGGTGCATCATACCGAGTTACGACTGGCGTTGATGTTTCCAAATAAGGAACGCATCACCATGCGTTCGTAAACTGCTAGGTGGCTGTCAGCACCCGAAGCTTGTGCTTTTTGTATTTCTATTAACGCATATTGTTGAATGGTTAATAGAGGCAGTACAACGCGTTCGCGTAGGCTAATACTCATTCTACTGCGCGCATTATCTTGCAATAGCTGTTGCTGTCCCGACACCTTTAATACCATCTCTTTGCTGAGCTGAAACTCGTTGTATATAATCTTCCAGAACTCACCAAACTTAGCATCTTTAGCCATGTATTGGGTGATGGCAAAATTTGTTTTACTCATGCTCTGCATGCTGTTAGACAAGAGTGCTTTGAAAAATAATGAGGAATTATACAAGTCGATACATGCTTGCAGATTACCTTTTTCTTCTTGTTCTTTTAATGCAGTACCTAAACCATAAAATCCAGGTACATTTTGTTTCAATTGACTCCAAGCACCCACAAATGGAATGGCTCGTAAGTCTTCAAACTTCAGCTCGCTGCTACCACCACGTTTAGAAGGGCGACTGCCAATATTAGCCAATCCATAATACTTTAAAGTACTTCGTTGTTCAAGGAAAGGCATAAACAACGGATGGTTCTTTAGGTCGTCGTATTTCTTGTAACTACATACCGATAGGTTGTCTAATAAGGTACGTTGATCCGTTTCTAGATTAGAGGCTGCTGAGTTAAATAAGTTATTCTCAATACCTGCCGTTAATAAGTGACCTAAGTTATGCACCGCCGCATCTTTAATGCCGTAATGCGAACTGATGGTTTGTCCTTGCACCGTCATTTGTATCTGGCGGCTTTCGATGGTTTTACCCAAGGCTGCATAAAACATATGTGCGTTACCACCACCACGCGCTGGCGGTCCACCACGTCCATCAAAGAAAATAACCTCTACTTGGTTTTTGCGTGATATGTCGGTAATATCTTGTTGGCCATTAGATAACCACCATCTTTGGTGCCATCCGAAAAGCCTAACATCACCGTTTGTTGTTGCTCACGTAATGCCAAATGGGCATTGTACGTAGGGTTGTTGTATAAATTAGCCATTGAATGGCCGGCGTGTTGTAAGTCATCCACTGTCTCGAACAGTGGCACGATGTCTAAGGTAAGAGGCTCCTGGCCCCAACTGCACAAACGAGCTATGGCATATACTTTGGCCATATCAACAGGACCACGGCAGTTGCTAATGATAAAACGATGCGCTCCCATCTCCCCATTAGCTGCTTGAATCTCTTTAATCACACCAAACGATTCTAAGGTGTCACGATCTAACGAATCCTCAAAAGCAGACGCATCAACCTGTCCTTTGACGTCAAATAGGAGTTTAAGCTGCTCGGCTTCTGGCAACTCAAATAAATTGCTTGGTAATAAGTTAGGATGGGCTTTCATTAAGGCATCAAACGCCTTGCCTATAACGCGACTGTCCTGACGGATGTCGATGCTAGCAAAATAAAAGCCAAATAAACGCACCTTACGCTGAAAAGTTTGAAGTTTATCAAGAAACAAACTTTGGTGTTGGTTGATAAGTAACGTTTCTACTTCATCTAAGCGTTGAATGAAATAGTTTAAATCAACATTTTTCTCACCGTTGGCATTTGATAACTCATCGTAAAGAAGAATGTCTAGCTCGTTAAGTATCTCGGCAACGCCCTCAAAACTCAAACGTCGTTTGATGGCTTTAAGCTCTGAATAGTAACAGCTTGTTAGTGTTGAGCGCAATCGTTTGGCGACCTTACGTGTGGTTTCAACGGTCACAAACGGATTGCCATCTCTATCACCACCTGGCCAAAAGCCAAGGGTTACTAGATGTTTGTTTTTAGACATGAACTCCGGGAAGTTGGTGTGCATTGTGTCTAATAACTCACCCGCAGCGGGGTAAAATATATTACTTAAATACCATGTCAACGCCATGGCTTCATCGTAGGCTGATGGTTTTTGTTTGCGATAAAAAGGGGTTTTTCCTAGTTGTTGCAATAAATCACGCGACAAGGCGATATCTCCTTTTTTGATGGCTTCGGTTAAATCGGTTGAAATAGCCAATACCTTACCTGGATAAAACTGGGTTGGATGCGCAGTTAATACCACACGTACGCCAAAATTATTTAGCAACTCACTAATCGATTGATCGAGGTTGCGATGTTTAATTTTTGTTTTGATGCGGCTCCAAGCGCTCGACTCGCCAATGCGATGGATGTTGTTATAGGCCGCCTCCTCTAACGCATCGATAAGTACGATCTGGCGCTCCACGTATTGGATGACCTTAAACAAAAAGGAAATACGTTCTTCTTCACTTAATCCAGCTTTGTGATCCTCAAAAAATTTGTTGATGATTTCGGTAGGAGATAAACCCTTGTCGTACCCCTTAGAACAAGCCTCCTGTAATAATGGAAGCAACAAACCCGTTTGCTCTACCGCATCTAATGGCAAGGTTAGAAACAAACTATTATATAACTGATATTTTAATTCAACCAGTTCTTTAAAAGACTTTTCAATGTGCTCACTCATAACTAACCATGCATTATAGGATAACTAATTTGATATTATTTTCTTATTATAATGGCTCTAAGATAAGGGTAAGCAACCATAAACCCATAATTATTGAGCAAAAAAAAGGTTGTTAGAATAAACTAACAACCTTGTAAATAGGTATTGTTTTAGTGTATTATGAATGTGCTTTTTCATACACTCTTACCCAATCCACTTTCATGGCTTTAGGTAGTGCTGAAGGAGCTGCGTCTTGTAAAATATGTGAGCTTAGTACTAAATACATTGGTTCCTGTGGTACGTTGTTGGTTTGTTCGTGAACCATAATGCCATTGATAAACCACGATAATTTATCGTGAGCCCATATCAAAGTGTAGATGTAATAGTCAGAGCTGAAGTTATCGCCTTGAATTTGCTTTAAGTAATGCGAAGGTTGGTTTTTAGCATCTAAGAAATGCATCCCAGCATTAAATAATTTAGGTGATTTATTGTCAAAACGGAACACATCTATTTGAGGAGCTACTTTTTCACCTACCATCCAAAAGGCATGGGTTATATTGGCATCGTGATCAATTTTTACTTTGGCTTCAAACTTACCATAAAGTTGTCTAAAGCTCTGTCCGGTGCTTATAAGTGCCGATGTGTAATCAAACGTTGATGGTACAAAACCACGTTGAGCATCCCATATTTTACCACTTGCTTGTTCACTTTTGGTGATTAGTGATGCGGCACTCTCTCTTAAGGTAATGTTTGCATCTTTGAAGAATTGTCTCTCATCAGCCAACACGTAGGTGTCGTTAAGTAAGGCTTTACCCCAATAATAACCCGTTATCCATTTAGAACGATCGAGTGCGCTTAAGTCAAAATCATCCGAGAAAGTAAGATTCCAATTATTAATAGATACAAACGGATTCTTGTGCATGGTTTTTTCATACCATTTATGCTCTGGCGTTTTTAATATGTTTTGGTATTCGGTTAACCAGCCATATTGTTGCGACTTCACATACCGTTTAGAATCCTCCATGTAGGTTTTAAACGTTTTAAACTCGTCGGTATTCACAAATGCTTTTAAATCTTCAAACTGAACCAGTCGTGATGAGTCCTTTACAGCCTTGTAATTTGCATAATCAGAAGATTTTAACTGAGCAAAATATAGTTTAATGCTTTTGTCTTTTCTGAGCGATTTATAAGCTTTGAATTTTGCGTATGCCTCCGACTTCTTAAAGTCTTTTTGATGGCTAGCCACACTGTATTCGGCACTTTTAACAAATACATTTAAAGCTTCAAATTCGGCAAAGCTTGATGACTGGCTGATGTGCTCGAGTTTTTCGGGCATGCCTGATTGCGTGTATTTAAAATACTTTTTCAGGTCAGATGCCTTACTTAACTTTAAATAGTCGTTATACTTGGTGTACTCAGGTGTGTCCTTAAATTTTTTATTTTTAAGTTCTTCCACTTTTTTAATGAATTCAGCCGAATGAACAATGGTTTCTAATTCAAGAAAGCGTTTGTATCGTTCAGAGTTTTCATAGTCGGAAAAGCGCTTGTGATCAGCTCTTAACTTAATGTTTGCAGCTTCTAGTTTAGCTGTAGAAGGGAATTTTCCACCAAAAAGAATCGTAAATATATTAGCCATAGGGTCAAAAATTATCTTATATTGATATGTTTTTTCTTCAAAAAAATTGCCTCTAAAGTTAAAAGATAACGGCGGTTTATGAAAATTATTTGTATTAATATACAAATAAAGCTAAAATACAGGCAATACAAAACTATTGAAAAGTAATTTTCATTCGATTTTGATCATTATTGTTTGTAGTTGATACATTGTTGTTATATGTCTATTTCTGAATGTTTGTGATTATTGGAGGTGTGTACTAGTTTTAGGGGGTCATGGTGGATTACTTTATCTAAACTTATTGATGAGGTTCAAGTCGCTTCATGTATTCTGGTTGGATGTACAGTGTTAATACGCATTCCTAGCTTTCACTCTATGCTTCCTTTTATTAAAGCTCATCACAGGTGTCATGTAGATTTGAGTTTAAAAAACCACATTAGCTATCAAAAAGCATCAAGTCGCTGTTGTAAATTGGGTATTTTTTATACTTTTGTTTTCGC
>QKIO01000054.1 GCA_003251015.1 Bacteroidales bacterium | reverse complement strand
GGAGGCAATAATGGTTGCGAACGGTATAATTATGAAAAAGAGGAGTTCCAACATTACAATCAGATATTTGGCAACACAAGTGAGACAATATATTCGGTTAAGTCTTTTGCTCAGGATACCCAAGGTAATATTTGGATGGCTGGCAATGGCTTATTTAAGTATCGAAAAGCTGAAGATGTATTTGAATTAATGGGGCGCTTCGATACTGAAGGAGTTGATATTGGAGTGATACAATCCATGTTGATAGATAAATCTGGAACGATTTGGGTGGGTAATGGCATGGGTAATCTATTTCGTTTTGATGCCAACAAAAAGGCGTTTGAAAGATATGATATAGGTTACTTCAAAGATAAATGTACGGTATCACGACTTATTACTGGTTTATACCAAGCAAAAAATGGACAAATATGGGTGTGTGGCGAAGGCATTACGGTTAGTATTAATCCTCAAACAAATGCACAACAATCATTCTCTCAATACCTGTTAGACCCTAATAAATCAACTTGTGTTATAGAAGATGATAGAGGTAATTTGTGGTTTTCGGCTGGCGGATTAAACATCTATAATTCCAAAAACAAAACGTTTGAGTATTACAGGAGTGACGATAACTTAGACTATTCCATCAGTAGTAATGTAACTACCGAGTTATATTTAGACAATCAATCGGTTATCTGGCTTGGGACGTGGTATGGAGGGTTAAATACCTATAATTACAATAAAAGCCCTATCAATTTATTTTCTTCCATTGCCTGTGACGACCATAGTTTATCTAATAATGTGGTGCATTGCATGTACGAAGATAAGTCTCACAATATTTGGGTTGGTACTGAAGATGGCTTGTTAAATAAACTCGATACAAAAACCAATAAATTTGTAAGGTACCGCGATCCGTCCATGCGCATAAACGAAGCTATTACAGGCATTGCCAAAGGGCGTAATGAGGATGAGTTAATATTGGGGTCGTGGGGCAGTCTTAAGGTTTTTAATATGAAAACGGAGCGATTTACACGTTTAATCAATAATGTTAAAATCCCTAGCTTAATTAAAGGGGAGCGTAATAACATCTGGTTAGGTGTTGAAATGGGAGGCTTGTCAGAGTATAATTTATCAACCACTTCGCTTCTTAGTCATTCTGGATTAGCAAGTGGCAATTGTTGGCGGGAAATAAATTTTGTAAGACACCTCTACGAAGATCGTTTTGATAATGTTTGGGTAGTGGTATGGGCTGGTTTGTTTCGTTACGACATCAAAAACCACTGTTTTAAAACCATCGTGCAAAATAATAAAGATCCCTTTGCCTTAGGTGAGGGGCAGGTGTATTGTTGTTTTCAAGATAGCAAAGGTCGTTTGTGGGTAGGTAGCAATAAAGGCATTAATTTGTACAACTACAACGAAGATTATTTTATGCAGTTTGGCGCTAAACAGGGAATGGCGGGTAATGAAGTAAAATCAATATTGGAAGATAAAAATGGTAATTTATGGCTAACTACGGATAAGGGTATTAGTAAATTTTGTTTGCCGCAGGTGGAATCTTCTATTACAAAAGATTCTACTTATGTAAAACACCTACCTCCTCAATTCACTTATTTTCTTAACTACGACAAACACGATGGAGTACAAAACGAACGATTTTTAAAAGGTTGTTTACTCGCAACAGATAGTACTATGTATTTTGGTGGTATTGGCGGATTAAACTCATTTAAGCCCGAAGATGTAAAAAAAGATACAATCATTTCACCCATTCATTTTATTGAGTTCCGTTTGTTCAACAAGTTAGTAAAGCCTGCACATGACTCTATATCCACATCTCCTCTTAAAAAAAGCATTGTCCAAACCTCTGAAATAACACTTAATGCAGATCAATACATCTTTTCTCTCAAATGGTCGTCGCTCAATTATTACGCCACAGCCAAAGTAGAATATGCTTATATAATGCAAGGTTTTGAAAAAGATTGGAGTTATGTAGGTAGTAGAAGAACGGCTTCTTATACAGGTTTACCCCCTGGTGAATATATTTTTAGAGTAAAAGCTACTAATAGCAATGGAGTGTGGAATCAAGGCGAAGCCTCTTTGAAGATTATCATCTTACCGCCCTGGTATTCTACTTGGTGGTTTCGTTTGATAATTGTTTTGTTGGTTATTGGCTTGACGCTGTCGTACACTTATTTTCGCCTCAAAGGTTTGCGTAAGCGGCAACAGGTGTTAGAAGCTAAGGTGGATGAAAGTACTAAGCATCTACAAGAAGCAAATGCCACTAAAGATCGGTTCTTCTCCATAATAGCCCACGACTTACGTAATCCGTTTCAAACGTTATTAGGTTATAGTGATTTGTTATTAGATATGGGTGATGAGTATACCCAGGCCGAGCGAACAGATGTGTACAAACGCATTAACAAAACTACAGAGAAAACACTTGATTTACTCGATAACTTATTGACTTGGTCCATGGCTCAGTCGGGCAAAATGAAATACAACCCACAACGTATTGATGTGTCTGAGTACATCGCTGAGAATATTTCGTTTCTTAAGGGTATGGCTGATAAAAAGGAAATTGAGTTAATAAATTCATTTAACACAGTGTTATTTATAGAGGCAGATCGTAATACCGGCGATACAATTCTTCGAAATTTAATTTCAAATGCAATAAAATTCACCCAACGTTTAGGTAAAGTGTCTGTTAGCGCTAGGCAGTATGTTAGTGAAGGGGTGTCAGTGGTTGAGTTTTGCGTGGCTGATACAGGTGTGGGTATGTCTAAAGATAAGGCTAGTCAGTTGTTTAAAATCGATCAGAATATTTCTACCAAAGGAACCGAAAAAGAAACGGGCACTGGTTTGGGATTAAATCTTTGTCAAGAGTTTGTGCATAGCAATGGTGGCCATATTTGGGTGGAGAGTGAAGAGGGGGTGGGGACTAAATTCTATTATACCTTGCCAGAGTCAAAAGATAAAACGTTATTTTAGGTGTGATTGCCAACGTATATGTTGATTTATGGATGCATTAGCCTGTAATGAATAATGGTCAAACTGGGGATGTAAAATATTTGGGTTATCTTCGCGTCATTAAAAAAAAAACAAAATTGGAAGGTGTGATTCAGATTGATGATAAAATAATAAGTCTAGAGATTTTTGAGAAACGGTTTGTATGCGATTTAGGTGCTTGTAAAGGCGATTGTTGCGTAGAAGGTGAGTCGGGTGCCCCCATTGATGATAAGGAAGCTAAAATTCTAGAAGATCTTTATCCTAAGATAAAGTCCTATTTAACGCCAAAGGCCATTGAGGTGATTGAAAAACAAGGCGCCTGGGTTGTTGATTTCGAAAACGAAAAAGTAACCCCCATCATCGAAGGGGCCGAGTGTGTGTATGCTTATTACGAGGATGCTACATGTAAATGTGCCATTGAAAAAGCGTATCGAGAGGGAGTGATTGATTTTATGAAACCCATTTCCTGCCATTTATATCCTATTAGAGCTCAAAAATACCCTAAGTTTGAAGCCCTTAATTATCATCTATGGGGCATTTGTAATAAAGCCCGCGTGTTGGGTAATAAATTAGGCGTGCCTGTTTTTAAATTCTTAAAAGAACCCTTGATTCGTAAATATGGCGAGGCTTTTTATGAGGAAATGGAAGTTGTAGAAAAAGAATTGAAGAAGCAAGGTGTGATTAAATAAAACAGACACTAT
>QKIO01000002.1 GCA_003251015.1 Bacteroidales bacterium | reverse complement strand
GTCCCTATCCAAATTTCACCATTTGAGGTTTCTAATACAGGTACAGTGTAACTATTGCAAATGCTATTGGGGTCTAATTCGTTGTGGGTGAAAATTGTAAATTGTAACGAATCCTTCTGTTTTTGTTCACGGGTCATCATTACTAGTCCCTCGCTAGTTCCAATCCATAAACGTCCTTTAGAGTCTTCAGTAATGCTTCTAATAATGTTAGATGGTAATAACGAATTATCCATATTGTAATGAGTTTCAACCTCCACATTACCTCGCATACGAAACCGGTTTAGCCCTCCATTATACGACCCTGCCCATATCGTTTCATATTCATCTTTGCAGAGTGCCATAATTTGATGTTGTATATGCCCTTTCTTTTGTTTTGTTTTCCAACCCTCTTTTGTTTTATCAACGATTACTAGTTTTGAATCATATCCCGTACCTACCCATAACTCATTGGGTTTGGATTCGTAACTGTCAATAATATCAAATACAAAGTTTTGTTGTCCTACAACACTAACATCTATTTTTGTGAAGCCATTGGTGTAGTTTTTTTCTTTGTTTAATAAATTGAGGCCTCCACCCTCTGTGCCAATCCATACATTGCGGTACCTATCTTCATAAATATTAAACACTTTGTTATGCGATAGACTGCCTTTTTCTTGTGTTTTTTTATAATGTCGAAACCTAAATTTTTGAGTGTTTAGTTTTAAGATCCCACCTCCATTAGTACCTAGCCAAAGGATGCCGTTATTGTCATAATACATTTCTCTTATAAACTGATTACTAAGTAAATGATCATCTTCGCCCTCGCCTATATGTCCAGCTAGTTTATAGGGTGGAAATAATGTTTTGTCGTATTTAAAGTTATATAATCCATTGTGCCCTCCTGTCCATAGGTTACCATTTTTGTCTAATTGAATATCAAAAGAAGGGTGTTTTTCAAGAGGATACGTTTTAACGTATTCAGGTTCTTTAGGATTATATTTGAAAAATAATACTCCGTCATAGTAGGATACTAAATATCCGCCACTTACTTCAAGTAATTGTCTTATATCTATATCTTTAGGTTCGTAAATCACATGATAGAATTCATTTTTAATTGCTCCGCCAGAATCTGTTTTCAACAATTCTAAGGAGTTACTGGTGCTGACCCATATCCTTCCCTTGCTATCTTCCGATACATGTTGTATTATTCTAGAACTTAGGCTTGATGGATTATTGGGGTCGTGTGATAGTTTTGTTATTTGGTAACTACCGTTAGGCTGAAGTATAAAACAGTTTAATCCTTTTTCTGTTGAAACCCACACTCTGCCTTTCGAGTCGCAAAATATTTGGGTAATGGCATTATTAGTGATAATGTTTGGTTGCCCAGGGGTATTATAAAAGTGGGTGAATCGTTCTGTTTTGTAATTAAATACGGATAACCCTTTCTCAAAGGTTCCAACCCAAATGTTGTTGTTTTTGTCAGCTGCTAGGTATTGTATGAGGTTACTTGTTAATGAATTCTTACCTTCATTGGATCGATAAACTTTAAACTGGTAGCCATCATATTTATTTAGGCCATCGTAGGTGCCAAACCACATATACCCCTCTGAATCTTTACAGATTGCTAATACGTTGTTTTGTGACAAACCATCTCGTGAGGTAATGCGTTCAAAATAATATTCGGTTGCAAATACCGAAAGAGATAATGTTAATAGTATATATAGGAGTGTGTTTCGCATGTAATTAAGATAATGACATGTTATCTAAAAAGGAAATTTAATGCTCAAAATATATACGTGATTGGTCAAAATAAAGTTGGTTTTATTTGTTGGCATTAAGGGTATTATAAGAATCAATAATTGCATAAAAAAAGCCACCCGTTAAGGTGGCTCTGATATATATGAAGTTAATGAATGCTTATTTTATCCATCCAATAATGGTCTGTCTGCCGCTAACTTTTTGTCCAAGTTTTACATCAACACGCGTGTCGAGTGGAAGGTATAAATCTACTCGGCTACCGAATTTTATAAACCCTAATTGTTTACCTTGATTGGTTTTTTCACCTTCTTTAGCATAACAAACAATGCGACGAGCCATGGCTCCTGCCACTTGACGCATTAAGATTTGTGTACCTTCTGCCGTTTCAACTACTACCGAAGTGCGTTCGTTTTCGGTGGATGACTTTGGTAAGTAAGCGGCCATAAAATCGCCATTGTGATGACGGAAATAACGCACGATACCGTCTACAGGAAACCAGTTGATGTGTACGTTAAATACGGACATAAAAATAGATACTTGTAGGCACTTTGTTTTTAAGAATTCGTCTTCTTCCACCTCTTCAATAGCTACAATTTTGCCGTCTGCTGGGGATATTATAGCACCATTAGCAATAACTGCCTCTCGTTTAGGAAAACGAAAGAAGTTAAGTACAATTGCAAAAATAAAGACTGAAATGAATCCGCTTACTTTAAAAGCAGTCATGCCTGCTAATAAAAAGAGGCCTGCATTAATAGCTAGTAAACTTAAAGTAACTACGGCTAGTGTGGAATATCCTTCTTTGTGAATAGTCATGGGTTATATCTTTTTAACTAAATAATAAAAATAAAACTAAAATTAAAGGGGCTGAAAACAGCACCGCATCAAAACGGTCTAACATACCTCCATGCCCTGGTAATATAGTGCCAGAATCTTTTGCGTCTACATCACGTTTTAGCATTGATTCAACTAAATCGCCCATAGTGCCAAAAATACCAACTATTAAACCAGAAACCAACCATAAAGCCAATGACTGAAAACCAGTGTTTGACCATATAATATAGGCGGCCACAAAAGTAAACAAAATTCCGCCAATAAAACCTTCCCAAGTTTTTTTAGGTGAAATTCTTTCGTATAATTTGTGTTTTCCGATGCTTACACCTACGATATATGCACCTGTATCATTGCTCCAAACCAATATAAAGAAACTTAATATCAAAGTGCCGTCGTAGGCTCCGTTTACAAAACCTAATAAATAAAGGCATGATAGCGGTAGCGCAATGTATATTGCACTCAGGGTGGCTAAGGCGATACTACGAAACGGGTGGGGTGCTCCTTTAAATAATTCATAGATAAAGGGAATCCACACAAAAGGAAGTATTAGTAATAGATATTTTAGGTGGACAAATTGATTGGCTACCAAAAACACTAATATGTGTATAGCAAGTGCTAATGATAAAGTGTTGAATTTATTTATCTTATTGTATTTGTTTTCCAATAAGTTAGTGAATTCCATAATGGATAGTAGGGATACTAAAACAGTTACGGCAAAGAAAGAATAGGCATTAAATAGGATTGAGCCAATTACAATCAAAACAAATAGAATTCCTGTTATACCTCTTTTTAAAAAGTTTGTCATAGTCGTGTTTAGAAACGCAAAGTTAATAGTTTCGTTGGATTTGTGAAATTATGTATTTAAATCGATAAAAACATGAAACTCTTTAGGGCCATGTGCTCCTAAGACCAACGTTTTCTCTATATCTGCCGTTCTACTTGGGCCTGTTATTACCGAAATGTGTGATGGTAATTGGGTCTTTTGTATTTTTCTTTTATACCTTCTATGGCTTGACTTAAAAAGGGAACTAACTGCGATTTCTGAGCAATAATGCAATGGATCGGGGGGTAGATGTTTATTTGTCGTCCCGAAGGGAGCGCCGAACTTATCATAACAGATCCCGACCGTGATATTAAATATTCACACGAAGTTATACTTACTTCCATTGTATTTAAAGAATCCGTGTTTTGTATAATTGGGATACTATTATTGAATAGTTCTAGGATGTGTGGATCGATGCAAACGATGTAGTCCCAACTGTTTTGTAATGCTATTTCTTGTAATGTTTTTTGTAGCTCTTCTTTACCCGCGCAGAGATGAACATGACCTTTTACTTTTTCTAATTCTTCTTTAAATGTAAGTAATAGGTCCTTGGGTAAAGGGAAAACAGTAGCGGACTTATCCGCCTTTTGGCTGATAAGTCCGCTTGTTTTAATATCAGATT
>QKIO01000188.1 GCA_003251015.1 Bacteroidales bacterium | reverse complement strand
CAGGTTTATCACCCCCTGGTTTTGTTTTACATGAGCTAGCTATAATTAGCAATACAAAAAAAAGATAATAAAAACGACTATTCATATCAGTAACTATTTAGTTTTAACTAGTATTCACTTACTGCCACCACCTTAGGCTTCCAAAGTGGTACTGTTGGTGTGGTGGGTTCATTGATTACAAAAAAGTAATTATTCCCCGTTGTTGGCTTCCAAACAACCAACTTTTGACCAGCCATTAACTCTTTGTTTTTTTATTCCAAAACATTATATCACTTATGCGACACGAGTAATCGATGGCAATTTTATGAAAAAATTCACCCTTCCCAACAATATGATATTGCTTCACCCGCCCCTCAGTACTGCCAACAGGATTGGCAACTGCCAAGGGAGCCTCTTGATTTTTTAGCGATTTTTCAGCTCTCACAAAAGCAGGAATATTTGCTTTAGGGAGAAAGATACAAACCGGCTTATCGTAAACAGGAATAAAACTTTTAGTATAGGATGGATTTAACCAACGAAATAACGCATCCGTAGTTCCTGAGGCGGAAATAATTTGTTGAAAACTCAACGACTTAGTGATACAAACCGTATCCACCTGGTCAAAAGTAATGAGAGCCGGTTTTTCTACAATATCGTGTCGTTCGTAATTATTCATGGCATAATTAACGGCTATGAAAGCAGGCACATATTTCTGCACTGGAGCTGGCAAGAAAGGCTGTAATTCCCAGAAATTAGTTTTGCCACCTGAGCGTTCAATGGCATTTTGAACCACACCTAACCCACCATTATACGCAGCTAAAGCCAATTGCCAATCGTTTAGGTTTTGATATAAATATTGCAAATACCGACAGGCAGCATCGGTGCTTTTAATGGGGTCGCAACGTTCGTCCTCATAAGTATCTACATTTAAATCGAACATACGAGAAGCATGGAATAAAAACTGCCACAAGCCCATGGCGCCAGAACTTGATTTGGCGGTAGGGTCAAGAGCCGATTCCACTATGGCTAAATACTTTAATTCCATTGGTAAATTGTATTTAGCTAAATACTCTTCAAACAGAGGAAAATACATTTTTGACCTACCTAGAATTATCGAGAGATGATCTCGACGTTTATCGGTATATACATCAATGTAAGCGCGTACTTGTTTATTATAATCAAGCTGAATGGTTGTGGCCTTATTCAACTCAATCATTCTAGCTTGATACATCCACTCGGGGTAAATAGGCAAACCACTTGTAGGCGTTACACCTTGAGACTTAAGCGCCAAAGGCATAAAGGCTAAAAAAACAAGAGATAATGCAAAAAAAAGTCGGTGGTGTATATATATCATTTGATATAAAAACATTGGTTTATATAATGCACCAAAAGGCCTCCCTATTCAAAGAAAGACCCAATGATTTAAGTTATGTAATTCGTAACCAAGATGCACTAGCTTTTTACGCTATCATCTTTTTTAGGTTGTACAGGTTCGTCGGCATTACGAGCTTTCTTAAACTCCCTCATCCCTTCACCCAATCCTTTCATCAACTCTGGAATTTTTCGTCCGCCAAACAACAACACTAATACCAATAGAATAAGTATTAGTTCAGGACCACCAGGCAGCTCGAGCAAAAAAAATGTTTGAATATTCATAACTAACTAATTTATATTTTTTCAAATTTACGATTCTTTTGATGTTATTTCCCAAAGGCTCTAAAAACATCGTTGCCATTGGCAAAAACTAACAAGCCTAATAACAATATCATACCAGCCATTGTTGCATATTCGAGAAACTTATCGGCTGGTTTACGGCCTGTAACCATCTCATACAACAAAAACAAAACATGCCCCCCATCAAGGGCTGGAATAGGTAATATATTCATAAAGGCAAGTATCAACGACAACAAGCCAGTATTGAACCAAAACGCTTGCCAATTCCAAGTGGTTGGAAACAAATTGGTAATAGTACCAAACCCTCCCATTTGTTTAGCTCCTTCCTTGGTAAAGATAAGCTTCATCCCTTTGATATAACTCACTAATATTGAGAACCCTTTATCCACACCTACAGGCAATGCTTCCCAAAACCCATACTGCATACGACTCACCTCAAAATAGGATGTATCAAAACGATTGTAAAAACCTAATTTACCTTCGTCAGAAACGGCCACATCTAAAGTCTGTAAGGAGTCGGCACGATAAATACCCAACTGGATTGTTTCATTTTTATGATTCACAATAAGTTTGGTGAAATCATTAAAAAAGGCACTTTCTTCTCCATTAATACTTACAATACTATCCCCTGGCAATAAACCAGCTTTAGCGGCAGGTGAATCAGGCAGCACTTTGTCAACAACGGTTGGTAAACGAATCTCTGCTAAAAAGTCATCACCAGCAGCTAACAACTTTTGCTCAAAGCCAGAAGGCACTTCCACCGTAATTAGTTCTTCACCTCGTAACAGCTCCATTTGTGTTGCATCAGCATACAGTAACTGTTTAGCAATATCTTGAGAGGTGACAATAGGTTCATTTCCTACTTTAAGCACTATATCACCATCCTTAACGCCTAATTCCTTAACTGCATCATTATAATACAGGCCAAATTTAGCAGACTGTACAGACACGTAACTTTCGCCCCAAGTATAGGTAATCATCCAAAAGATAAATAGTGCCAGTATAAAATTAACCAACACCCCACCAACCATAATTAACAAACGTTGCCATGTGGGCTTCGATCTAAACTCATAAGGTTTGGGAGGTAATGCCATGGCGGCCTTATCCATCGACTCATCAATCATCCCCGATATTTTGACATAACCACCCAATGGCAACCAGCCAATACCATATTCGGTATCCCCTTTTTTAAACTTAAACAGTGTGAACCAGGGATTAAAAAACAAATAGAATTTCTCAACTCTTGTTTTGAATAAACGAGCAAAAAAGAAATGTCCGAACTCATGTAGAATAACAAGTAGAGACAAACTCATTATCAATTGAATAACCTTAATAAAAATATCCATTATTTATTTAATTTTTAGTATTCATCAATTCTTAAAACCTAATATCACCCTTTTTTCTTGGCGTTAATAATGTCTAAAGCAATAGAACGAGCTTCGTCATTACTCATCATGTAGTCATCAAACGTTGGATGAGCAATAAAGGTTGACCGCTCAATGGTTTTTTCTATCACATTTGACATCTCAACAAAACCTACCTTGCCATTTAAGAAACAATCCACCGCTATTTCATTGGCAGCATTTAACACACAAGGTGTATTACCACCCGTTTTCATGGCATCAAAAGCGAGGCTTAGGTTTTTAAAACTATGCACATCTGCTTGTTCAAATGTCAATTGAGGATAATTCATAAAATTAAACCTCGGAAAGTCGGCCTCCAAACGATGAGGGAACGTTAAGGCATACTGGATGGGCAATCGCATATCTGGTAAACCTAGCTGTGCTTTAATAGACGAATCTTTAAATTGCACCAACGAATGAACAATGGACTGTGGATGCACCACCACTTCTATTTGCTCAGGTTTTACATCAAACAGCCACTTAGCTTCAATGGCCTCTAAACCTTTATTCATCAAAGAAGCTGAATCGATGGTAATTTTATGTCCCATGGTCCAGTTCGGATGATTTAAGGCTTGACACCGCGTAACTTTTTTAAGAAAATCAACACTCTTGCCTCTAAATGGCCCACCTGAGGCAGTAAGAATAATTTTTTCGATGGGGTTGTTAATCTCCCCTACTAAACACTGAAAAATAGCTGAATGTTCAGAATCGACAGGTAAGATACTCACCTTGTACTGATGCGCCAATTGGGTGATAAGTTCGCCTGCTACCACCAACGTTTCCTTATTGGCTAATGCAATATGTTTCCCCGCTTTAATGGCATTAACAGTAGGCAATAAGCCACTAAAACCCACCATGGCGGTAAGCACTACATCAATCGTTTCCATCTGAACCACTTGAGCGA
>QKIO01000005.1 GCA_003251015.1 Bacteroidales bacterium | reverse complement strand
TGTTTTTCCATACTTGCCTTGGTTGGCTTAAAAAGTAAGTCGCCAGCAGCCGTAGGGCCACCGAACAAAAACACAGCCTCGGGACTTAAGTGATGAACCGAGTCAGCCAGTCCTTGACCTAAAAATGCACCCGTAACTTCAAAAACCTCCAACGCTGTTTTATCGCCATTAGCAGCCGCTTCGTAAATAAGTTTTGAGTTTAACTCATTAAATGATTTTGAAGCCAGTGGACTTTTTGTGTCATTATTTTTTACAAGAATCTCAAAAGCTGTACGTTTCATACCAGGTGCAGAACAATAAGCCTCCAAGTGACCTTCGATACCACAGCCACACATTCTACCTTGAGGCACTAAAATGGTATGTCCACATTCTCCAGCAAACCCGTCACTTCCGTAGACCAAGTCGCCATTAACAACCAATCCACTTCCTACGCCAGTGCCTAAGGTGTACATCACAAAATTTTTCATTCCTTTAGCACCGCCATAAATCATTTCACCAATAGCTGCCGCATTGGCATCATTAGTAAGTGCAATTTTAAGTTTTGGATAATGCGCCTTTAATAAATCTACAAAATGCACCACCCCTTTAAAGGATAAATTAGGAGCCTGCTCAATAGTTCCCTTATAATAATTTGCATTAGGAGCACCAATACCAATGCCCACCAATTCAATATCTGAATCAATTGTTCGTACAGAATCTATCAATCCATTAATTGTGAATGATAAGTCTTCTACAAATTTGCTAGCGTCACCATGATCAGGAGTCGACACCGATGTTTTTTGCAATACAGTTCCATCTTTTGCTACAATACCAATGGCCGTATTTGTTCCTCCAATATCAATACCTACTGTAACTTGCTTCATATTTTTAGAGTTTATTTAGAGTTAATGCAATTGCGTTAAGCACTTTGCTTGACTTTAGAACCTAACAAAGCATAATACAGGATAAATAATTCACCTGCAACAACCAACCACCAAGTCATGGCCCAATCTCCACCCATAGCATCAGCCATCATACCTTGTGCCAGCGGTATAATAGCACCACCAACCACACCAATCATTAAAGCGCCAGAACCTTTAGAGGTATATTTGCCCAGTTTAAAGATAGCCAAATCAAAGATTCCTGACCACATAATAGAATGCAAAACACCTATACCAACCAGGAACCAAGGATTATGTAAAATAATTGATAACAAAACTAGTACAATAGCACCAATGGAAGTTACAGTAAGTTGCACCTTGGCAGACACCTTACTTAAGGTACTTCCAATCAAACGTCCCACTAACATCCCACCCCAATATAACATGGCCATACTAGATGCACGTTGTTCAAAAGAACCACCCAACCAGCTCGCATACATGTTTATATTGGCTCCAATGGCCACTTCAACACCTACATAACAAAAAATGGCCACCACTCCTAATTTCAAATGTGAGAAAGACCAAATACTTTTTTCTAGTACCTCACCAGTCTCATTGGTAGTACCTTCTATATGAGGTAATGACAAACGACTGATAACCAATATAACTACAATAATAGCAGCAGCTAATAAGATAAAAGGTAATATAACCTGATTTATATTGATTTCGCCAATGGCCATGCCACCAAAAACAATACCAGCCACAAAATGAGGAGCAAGTGTAGTGCCTATTGAATTAGACGAACCACCAATAGTAATACGTTGAATAGAACTAGTGCCCGAAACAGAACAAGCAGACAGATAAGGATTTATCACCACCTGCATAATAGTCACCGCAGAACCCACCACAAAAGATCCAATTAAAAACACAAAGAAACCTAATGGAATACCTTGAATAATCACAGGATTAGACATCGTACCTACCCAAGCAGAGCCAGCGCTTAACACCAATCCAAACACCATCACAACAAGAGCACGCATTAAAGTTTTCTTGTAACCAAAAGCATCTACCCATTTAGACCCCGTACCTCCCATTATTGGATAGGCAAGAAACCATGTAAAAGTAACAAGGATAGATAAGGTGTTTTTAATAGTGGCCACATTACCCAAAAAGGCAGACTCTAACGGTTTTTGAAACTGCTGAAATACAACAGTGAGAAAACCAACAATAAAGAATAAAAAGACCATTGTTAAAAATGGACCTAGATAGTTAGTCGTATTTTTCATTTAAAGAGTGATATTAAGCAATTAATTAATATTTATACAGAAAGAATACTATTCTCCCAGATAGGTTACTTCGATTTCATAAATAGTTGTGTAATAGCCCTGATTACTCCCAAGTCCTATTGGAGAAGGCAGAACAACTTTAGCCTTTCCATACAATTGCATGTTTAATACAGCTTCGTTAATACCACTAGCAGCTGCTTCCTGGGTTGAAAATAGTGCTACAGGAGCAGTTGTAAATTCAACAGGTACACTAGTGTTGTAATTACTGGCATATTGAAATTCCTCAGTCACACCCGTGTCATTATTTACAGAAATTTTGTATATATTATATCTATAACCAACACGTTTATTAACTCTTACAGAGTCACCTAATTCCTTATATCCATCATTTGGCAACAAATACAGCATCATGCCAGTAGTTGATCTGTGATCTATTGTATCTAAGGCATTGTATGTGTCATATTCTAAGCGAGTCATCCCATTACCCATTGGTTCATTGTAGTAACGTTCGAGCAATGCATTTTCTTCTGCCAGAGACTCTTCTGGGCTTTTGTATTCATCAGTTTCCTTACAAGCAGTAAAACTCAAAACAAGCAATAATACGCTTAGGGTATAATATATGTATTTCATTTAAAAAGACTTTTAAATTATAAAACTATGGTTGATCAAGTACAAAGAAAGCTAATTTTAAATAGTCCACAAATAGTGCTTTATTTTGTACGTTGATATTTTATTTAACTTCAATCACCTCCAAATTAACAAGTAAAATAGAGCGTGAAGGTATTTTATTATCATCCCCTATTAAATCGTGTGCCAAATGAGGTGGTAAAATAAGACTCGCCACATCACCTTTATTAAGCAAACGTAAACCTTCGGTTACACCTACTTCCGCACCTCCTTTACCTATGACAATGGTCTTAGGTCCAGTTTGATCAGAGGAATAACAGACTGTTCCATCAATAAGACTAATTGTGTAATTATAATTTACAATATCCCCAGTTTTTATCTGAGTACCTGGTGCATCTTCAATAATCATATACCACAAGCCGGTTTCAGTTTGCTTCATTTGGAGATGATTTGCAGCAATATAGGCCTTAATACTATCATTATCCCGATTAACAAGTTGTTTATTAATATTTATGAGCATTTCCTGAGTTACAACCAGCTCTGTTTTAGGTTTTTTATCGGCACAACGAGAACCTACCAACAGAACAAATACCAGAAAGATAATTACAAAACTATTTTTTTTACCACGTATCATCCGCTTGGTTATCAATAATTTGTGAATAAATAAATTACTGTAATATTAAAGTATCTCGATATTCGATAAGAGCGGTTTTAAACAATTCAATAGTCGCTTCGAGACTAAGTTTAGACCGACCGCCTGCCGCATTATGATGCCCACCACCATTAAAATAGGCAGCACTAAATTTATTCACCGGAAAGCTACCTCTAGAACGGAAAGATAACTTAACCATATTATCTTTTTCGCTTATCAATGCAGATACATCAACCCCTTCAATCCATAGCGCTTGATTAACAAAACTCTCTGTATCACCAGGTT
>QKIO01000252.1 GCA_003251015.1 Bacteroidales bacterium | reverse complement strand
TCTATGAAATATTGCAGATACTTAGTATATCAGTATTTGATAAAACCTCCTTAAGAGAGTTGCTCACTGAATGTAAAACAAATCAAAATGTCAAAGAACAAAGAAACTTATTTAGTGACTAAATTTTAACGCATCAGCAGTAATTTGCAATATAGATAAGCCATCAGCTTTCATTTGCCTGGCAATACTTAAAGCATTTTCTTTTTTCACTCTATCCTCCGCGTCTGTTTTGAGTGTCAAAATGCGACTAGCATCATTTCTTAAGTTTTTTAAATGTAAAGAATAATTCTTCTGATCTTCTTCAGGAAGAGTATCAACCCTCAATAACTCTTTGGCCTGACTGATGCCTTAAGCCGTAAAATCATCCTTAATTTCGTTATTTTTCAAGTAGTAAATCCACTAATCAAGAGTATCAATAGCAATATGGTCAAATTGATTTACTTTAATTACGAAATATTCAGAAAAAATCTGTGATGGTTCAAGTTTACCATCCAACGGCTCGTATAAGAAACGAAAGTGATTTCTAAGCATTTACCTGTCAATTTACACTGAACCAAATTTGCGATGAGACACAAATTTAATGTTTTAAACCAACCCATCAAATCGCAGATTTGGGGGAGCTGATTAGATGTGCGAATGTTCCGTAAATCACTGAACCACTTAAGTTTTTTATCATTATTAGCAACTGGCTATTTCATTGTTTTCTTCATAAACTCTCTGATTTTGACAATAATTCTATCCCCATCTTCTTCCAATGCAAAGTGTCCTGTATCGTAAATATTGTAGTCAACTTTTTTGACATCTTTTTTATAAGCTGCGGCACCACTTTCAGGGAAGAACTCATCATTTTTACCCCAAACAATTAAAAGTGGTGGTTGATTATCTCTTAAATATTGTTGCCATTTGGGGTATAGGGTTAAATTATTTTGGTAATCATACAATAAATCGAAAGCAGCATCATGAGCATATGGTCGTGATAGCCTTAAATAATCCAAGTTCCACGTATCGGGATTGATGTTTTCAACGTTTCTCGTTCCGTGAGTATATTGCCACTTTAATCCTTCTAATGAAAAAGCAGGTAATAGAGCCTTTTCTGTTTCGGCTGTCCTATTTTTCCAAAGTACTTTAATGTCTTTCCAGGCTGGGCCTAAACCCTCTACATAAGCATTCCCATTTTGATTGATGATTGCTGTAATGCGCTCAGGATGGGCTGTTGCAATTCTAAACCCAACGGGTGCACCAAAGTCTTGAATCATAATTGCGTAAGAGTTAATTTCTTTCTTTTCAAGAAAAGCGTCTATTGTATTTGCCAAATTATCGAAGCTGTATTCGTAATTCTCTGGATTTGGAAAATCACTATTTCCAAATCCTGGGTAATCAGGGGCTATTAAATAAAATTCATCAGATAATTGGTTTAATACTTTTCGATATTGTTGCGATGAAGAAGGAAATCCGTGTAGTAATACAATCGTTGGATTTTCTGAATTACCAGCTTCGCGATAAGCGATATTAATTCCATTTACTTCAAGTTCTTTGTATTTGGTATGACTCATAACATTAACATTTTTGGTTTTTGAATTTTCTTTGACTTGTTTTATACCCCTTTTTTCTTGACAAGAAACAATCAGTACAAGAAATATCAGGTTAATTAAATTTAATTTTTTCATTGTGTAGTGTATTTTAAAGTTTTCGTTCAGATTCTTTAATTTCTAAATCATTAATGCTTGCATAACGTTTTTGCATCAAACCGTTTTCATCAAACTCCCAGTTCTCATTGCCGTAAGCTCGGAACCACTGACCTTGTGCGTTTTTGTATTCGTATTCAAAACGAACTGCAATTTTATTGTCAAGAAAAGCCCATAATTCCTTTTTGAGCTTATATTCTAATTCTTTTTGCCATTTGTCTTTTAAAAATTCTTGTACTTCTTGGCGCCCATTAATAAATTGATTTCTATTGCGCCATTCTGTATCGATAGAATAGGCCATCGAAATTTTTACAGGGTCTTTACTATTCCATGCATCTTCTGCAAGTTGTACCTTCAGTTTTGCTGTTTCAGCGTTAAATGGTGGTAGAGGAAGTTTTTTTTCCATAATTTTTAAGTTTATTAGGACAATGCGTATTCTTGCATTGTCCTTTAAATGAGTTTTATATTTTAGATACTACAGGGAAATCTATTGCTGTTTTGGCTGTATTATTGAAATAGTTTGTAAATACGTTTAAGGCTACGTGCGCTATAATTTCCCCTATCTCTCCCTCGCCATAACCAGCATCTTTTACAAGCTGTACGTCTTCATCAGACACCCTTCCTTGCGTGGTTACTAGTCTTTTAGCGAACACTAAACCTGCCTGAATTTTTTTGTCATAATTTTCGGCTATTCTTGCTGATTGTAAAGAAGTTGAATCTATTTTTACTAATTTTTCTCCAATAAAAGTGTGTGCGGATAGGCAATAATCACAATTATTCTCTTGCGATACTGTTAAGGCTATTAATTCGCCCATCTTTGCACCAATACTTGCTTTAGCTAATGCACCACTTAAGTTTAAGTAACCTTCTAATACAGCAGGTGAGTTACCCATAGTTCTCATCATATTAGGCACCATCCCCAATTTTGATTGAACTCCGTTAAATAATTCTTTTGCTTTACCTGTTGTTGTTTCTGGATTTAATGCTTGTAATCGTTTCATTTTTGTAAAATTTATAGTTATTAATTGGCAATACCGAACGTTCGGTAAAATATTTAATTAAAAAAAAGCTATCCTTTATTGTAGCGGTTTTTAATTGTTTTTAATGTGTTTTCAAAAATAGTTAAATCCTTAAGTCCTTCAGAGACGATTAGACTTCCTTGAATATCAATCAAATTTTGTATGGCATTGCTTTTTGCCTCTTCTTTAGATTGTCCAAAAGCTAATCCAAGTTCCTTAAAATGATGAATCCATTGTTCCATCCCATTTTTAATCCGACTTCCAAATAATTCAAGACCTACTTTCATAGATAATGTTCTAAAAATGCAGGATTCTTCACCGCCATTATATAACTCTTTAATATTATTTATACTCTCGTTTAATCTTTGATCTGGAGTGAGCGTGTTATTTATTAAGGCTCCAAATATTTTTATTTCTACTCTTTCTTCTATATAGTTAAATACAGCTTCTGCCATTTGTTTTTTGCCCTCTGGAAATCTGTGATACAAACTAGCTTTTTTCAACCCTGTAGCATCAGCTATTTCATTAAGGCTTGCACCTTCAAATCCTTTTGCTCTGAACACTTTGGTCAAAGCAGAATATATATCGTTATCTAAAACTTTTTGTGGTCTCATAGGGCAAATATACGAATTAATAATAATTTACCAAACGTTCGGTAAAATATATTTCAGTTTATTGATAACATCTCTGTTTGTTTTGCTGATAGTGTTAACTTATCATTTTTGTGTATGCCAATAAAATCAGTTTTTCCATGATAAACGTAATCATTTCCTTGGCTGAGATCAAAATAAACGATATTAATTGAATATACTTTTTTTATATTCTGGTAAGGTTCTCCTATAGAAATATATTCGGTAATCACTTTTGATGTTCCATAAGACATTCTGTGGAAGTAATCATACTCATTTTGGTCTTAAATCTCAATGATTACTAACTCACCATTAGAGTTTTTAACTAGAATATCAATCCGTTGATTACTTTCACTTTCAAGGATATTCTGTATTTGAATATCTTCTTTTAATAGTTCAGACAAAAAACCTTCAAGTACGATAAAATCAGCTTTATTTTTTAAAAGTCGTTTTATCGCTCAATCAAACCGAATTAAGTTTCTATTATTCATCCCATCTATTTTCACACAAAGATAATCACTTAAATTAAGATGCATGTAATGTATAGGTTACACCGCCTTACAGCTAACAGAATCATCAGTGTAAATGCTAAAATTTAAACCCAAGAACCCAATTATTTTCATAAAAGACAATATCTTGTTTAGCCTTATCAATACCATAATGGTTAGAGGTATGTACTTTTAACATTTGAACGTAACCCACTTTAAAGTTAGACTCAAAAAAGAAATGTTTACTAAAGTTAAACTGCAAGGCAGCCTTTAGGTTGGTTCCCCATCCAGCAAGGTTCCAATAATGATTTTTACCACTTCCAAACAAATGAGCATCTGTGCGAGGCACAATAGTCCCTAATCCCACTCCACTCATCCATGTAAGACCTAACTTGTCATATTTCTTATGTTGCCAAAGTTTGTCATACCGTTCCAGATCCACCGTCGCATAATTGAAACCATCGGTATGTTCGTAACTCAAAAACATAGTTGGATCCATTGTGACTTCTACATTGTTGTATAAGCCATTGCCATTAGGTGTGTACTGTTGATTCATACGTTCCATATTGGCTTGCATCACAGGATCAGGTGCCAGAGCAGGATTCACAGCCCCGTACATATTAAACGTTTGATAATTGGTAGCCACATATTTCATGTGATCCCACCCAATAGAGATACTGTATTTAGAAGATAAAAAATAACCAACCCTAAAGTTAAATTGAGGTGTAGACCACTGCACTGGGTTGATATACGTAAGGCTCAAAGGACTATATCTATCAGTAGCTTCTACATCATACGCAATAAAGTCGTGACCTTGACCGGTAAAATGAATATCACTATCGGCATACCACGAACGGTTATAACCCCAGGTGATATAAACATCCCCTTTTTGGTGTAATTTGAAGGGTGATGAAACGAGCGTAACATCGTGATCTTTAGCAAAGATACTAAAAGACGAAAGTAAAAAAACAATTATAAAAAACCGATTAAATGCCATACGAAATTATTAAAGATGAAACACAGTAAGAACATACCTAGCCTTCATACAGAAGACGACTCATCTTATAACAAACAGAACACCACAATTGTTAAAAATAACGAATGGAACGTAAACCTTCTACTTCTTCCTTTTTTTTACGTTTAAACGCACGATCGCTGTTGCGTTTAATCCAACGATAAGAGTCTATGGATATAGAAATCTCATGACTACCCTTGGTGATAGCAGGGCTAGATAATAGGGGTACATCGTAAGAATAACAAAAGCTAAACGTATTACTAATACGAAAACAAGCCAAGAAGGCCACTGCATTTTTTAAACGGTAAGAGGACCCTAACCAAAAGAATTCTTTATAGGCTAATTGCACATTCAAATCAATAGCCGGATCCTGTTGCTCAACATATCGGGTCATAAAAGATGGTTTGATGTAAAAATCATCACCTAGCTCAATGCCATACCCAGCAGTTAAATACATGTGGCGAAACGCTTCATTCAAAACAAGACTTTCAGTGTCTGATACTTTATAAGCAACATTCAATAAACGAGGTGATGAAATACCTACATAAAAATCAGGTGAATAAAGGAATGCACCCGCACCAAAATTAGGATTGATCCTATTTTCAACCGAGTTAATAAAATTAGGATCAGCAACATCGTTAAGGTTGAGACTGTTATTATCAAAACTAAAATAATCAACACCAACAGAAGCCCCTAATGATAAAAAGATATTATGATTGAGACGCACAAGATAGGCATATACCCCATTAAAGCGACTGATCTGTATTGGTCCAGCGCTGTACGAAGTTAGACTAGCGCCTACAGAAGCTTTTGAATCATTGATAGGAGAATGAGCACTTAACGAATAATTAATAGGAGCCCCTTGAATACCCATCCACTGGTGACGTGCAGACAAATTAATAGCCAACGAATTACGCACCCCCGCATAACCAGGGTTTACCGAAAACTGATTGTTCATATATTGAGTAGAAAGCATATCTAATTGTGAAAAAGAAGTCACACTCATCAAAGTAAATAAACTTAATAAAAAAGTGTATTTACATCTAAATGAAGTATATAAATTCAACCAGTTCCACATATTAACGACTCAAATAGACAAAACCAGTAATTGGAGTAGCCTCATCCGGAATTTGAAAAATATAATAATACGTACCTGCAGGAAGAGCTTTACCAACAAAAGGAGAAACAGATCCATAACCATCCCATCCTTTACCATCCTCTAAAAATCCAAACGAAGGTGTTTCATAAACAACTTGCCCCCATTCATTAATCACCTTAAAAACTACATTGGGATAACCTTGTAACGCAGGTACAAAATAATAATCATTGTAACCGTCCCCATTTGGCGAAAAACCATGCGGAAACTCAAGGGAAGAAAAATCAGGTGCTACCACATTAAAGATAACCTTAGCTTGATCGCAATCACCATCAGGTTCACATAATTGATAAACAAGTGAATCTAGACCAGCGAAATCAGAATTAAAAATAGGTAATAGCCGAAAATCATTCGAACCTATTTCCTCAATGGCAGTATGCCCATTTGAGATATCTTTAAGGATAGAAACAGAAATAGTGGGCGTACAAAACTCATCGTTATTTAAAACAGGAATCCCGGTTTTACTACCTAATTTAAACTCCACTTCATCACGTACGGCTGTAGGCCTGGAATTGCCTGGTTTAACATAAATATAAACCAGAGCTTCACTGCAATTGACGGTAGAACAGATCTCATACGTAATGGTATCCTGCCCAACAAAACAACCATTGGGTGTATATAAGATATGATTATTAGGGAGTGCCCTGGCCTTCCCTTTTTTAGTGGTTTTAACAACTCGAAAGGATATTAAACCACCATCGATTCCAAAATCATTATTCAAGACATTAATAGAAACCGGTATACCTTGATCCCCAACATTTATATCACCATTGGCTGTTACGAATAAACCCTTTATTACTTTAGAGTCTGCCGATTCTAAAGTCTTAGCTTGGGAGGGGCTATTATTAATTTGAGCCCAAGACTTAAAACAAATAACATTGCTTATAAAAAAAATGATTAAAAATAGTTTTATCCACAATCTACCCACACTACATTATCTTTAACACCAAACAGATACGTAATACTTTTTACTAATACCCCACAAAGTTATAATTATAACGTCTATTCTGACGAATTTTAGAGCAAGGAATAGCACCTTTTGATTTGTCTTTACAAATGCGATACCCCACAATTAACTGATATGAACTACCATAATTAACTTGTGCCGTAGTTAAACCCAATTGGTACTCTAAACCCACGCTAAAATTAGTATAAACAATCCCTGCTGTTACCGCAAATCCATTGGCTTTACCCACATTTTCGTCGGTGACATGACGATACGCTAACAAACCCCATGTAGCAAAATCGGGATTGGGTGTGGGCATATACAATTTCATATTCAAATCCAATCTGCTATCTGTAAGCACATTACGCCTATATCTTACCAAAGGCTCTAAAATCAAATCACGCCCTGGAACATGATAAGCACCTCCAAGATGTACATGAAAGTCCATCGCATTATTAGGTTCATTAACAGATGAGTACAATGGGTTGTTTTGAGGTATTATATTTGTAGCACTAATACCTGCGTGAGTATTATTAATTTTAAATAATATACCAGAGGAGGCATTAAAACCAACGCCACTCTCTACACCTCCAGAGATAATAGGGTCATAGATACTTGATCCTTGAAAACCTGTTTGATCAATGGAGGACTGCTCCACAAGAAAGGCAAGTCCAAAAGTTAAGGTTGAAAAACGACGTCTATTTTTGTGTAGCAATAATTCGTAAGAAAAAGCTTGACTTAACCCCAATTCTTTAATCACCCCATTTCGATCGTTATAGACATAAGTACCCGAGCCTAAGCGCGATTCTAATGGCATTTGAAAACTCACTATTTGCGTAGTGGGAGCCAAATCAGTTCCAAACCACTGTTTTTGATAAAAACCATTTACCGAAACACAATTTTTTTGATATGCCGCAGCCGCAGGATTCATCTGAAATAAATCATACACATACTGATTAGTCACATAAGGTTTTTGAGCATTGACAATACCTACAGCAATAAACAAAACCAATAAAATTAGTAATTTCCTCATATCTTAAGTTTAACGCTTAATTAGTACATAACCTTTCATCATCTTATCTACCGGCACCAATTTTACTACGTACCAATAACTATCTGTGGGCAGCATTTCGCCGAGGTATTTGCCATCCCAAGCTGGGTCAGATGCCTTATATTGACGCAACACTTTACCATATCTGTTGTAAATAATAATTTCGGAATCAGGCAATTTCTCTAAACCCTCAATCATCCATTTCTCATTGTAACCATCCCCGTTGGGCGTAATAAATGGAGGAATAAATATATTTAAATTATTATTTAAAGTGAGTGCCTTTAGGTCGGTACACCCGTTCTTGTCTTCCACATAAAACACATGATCTCCACTAGGTAAGTTAGAAAATGTTTTGCTATCCTGCAAGGAATACTTATTCATTGAATACTTATAGGGTTTAGTACCATCTTCAGCAAAAACAACTACCTGTGCATAGATCGAAGTATCAACACTTGTTATAAGCGGTTTAGGCAATAACGACACACTAACTGTATCGTCTAAAGTATGGCACCCATCATTTACACGCACCATATAACTACCACCTTCTTTAACAACAATGCTTTGATCGCTAGAAAAAACAGATGAATAATTAGGTCCCTTTAACCATTCGTAGGTAAAAAAATTAGGCCCTGCATCGTAGGTTATGCTATCTCCATTACATAAAGGGGCATCATCACCCATTTTATAGTCAGGAGGAGGAAGAAAACCTACTAACTTTTGGTCAAAACCATAACACCCATAACTACTGCGCACATACAATTCGTTTACCTGCGGTGTAAGCACTGCATTTGTAGACTCTCCAGTAGTACCATCTCCCCATAAATACCCTACCACATCTGTACCTTTAGTCACATAGGATATTTCTAATTGTCCTACAACAGGACAAATATATTCATCTTCACCCAGACTCACACGTGGTATTGGACGCCAATTTACATTAGCAGAGGCAGAATATTTACAACCCGTAGCCTTGTTGGTTACATTTAGTTGTGCATTAATTCTGTTTTTAGTCTGAAACACTTCTTGCATGTATTTATAACCACCACTCCACCATTCAAAATCGTATAAAGAACCAGACAAACTAGGTGTAAGCACAGCTAATTCACCAGCACACACGTCTGGTGAACTGATGGTAAAACGAGGTAAAGGATCGGCGGTAATAGTAACCACATCTGTGCGGGAACAAAAATTAAAATTATTCCATACCGTTACCTTATAAGTGCCACCAGACGCCCCCACTACTCTATAAGTGTCATCAACACCAGGGGGATCAGTATCCCATTGATATTGAGAATACCCAGGTTCCACAGTAATGGTTAATTTATCACCTTCACACATATTACGATCGGGCCCCATAAAATTAGGAACAGGACCTACTAAACTTGTTATTACCTGAGAATCTGAATTAGTACAGCCATTTGCATCTGTAATGGTCAACTTAAACTCACCATCACTCATGGTGGTATAATTACTATTGGTAGCTAAAACGATATCGCTTCCCGAAGGTACAACCTTAGTCCATGTATAAGATGCCACAGTAGGCACAGTTAAAGGCGACTGCAATAAAAAACCAGTTTCATTAATATCACACATTGTAATATCGGCAGGCAGAGAAACCACAGGAGGAGGAGGCAACATGGTTAACACCACCTCATCGCGAGAGGTACAAGTAGTACCCGCAGCGGAAACTTCTACCCAATAACGCCCGCCATTAACAGCCGTAATAGTAGGCGTGTTTTCTCCAGTACTCCACAAATAAGTTTTAGACAAACCGTCATTTGGCAAAGTATTTCCTAAAACGATGGAGGCATTGGGGCAGATGTTACGATCTAATCCCAAATCCATTTTTGGTGTTTGTATCACCGTTACATTAGTACTAGCCTTATTAAAACAACCTCCAGAAGTGATGGTAGCGGTTAGTTCCCACAACCCATTTTGCGACGGGCTTGAGATAATAACCTCACCTGTAAGCGGATTGGAAGCCTGTGGTACGCCATCTTTGGTCCAAGCATAAGAGTCGTACCCTGCATTAGCTAACAACTTAAGCGTACTACCCTCACAAATAGTTTGATTGGCTGGAAAAGATAAGGGGGGGGTCGCTGTAACAGTTACATTAACCACATCACTCACTGGGCAGCCATACGTATCGTCAGCCACCACTTTGTAGTCGCCATTATTTGAAGGGTCTGCCACAGGATTAACCAAAACAGAGTTTGTTTGTGCATCACTACCAGGAAGGTTAATAAACCCACCCGTACTTCCACTTTGTTTAAACGACCACTGGTAATTATTTAAACCAGCATCAATAGTTAACCGTAATGGCACCCCTTGACATTTAGCCTGAGGCACACCACTGTTAGCTAGTTTATATTCTGGAGACCACGCAAAGGTAGTAAGTGGTGAAGTGGCCTTACAACCATTACCATCTACCACATTGAGGGTAAACTTAGCGGGTTTAGAAATGGTAATATTGCGATTTGAACCTAATAAACTATGATCATCTAAGCGCCACTGATAGGTTGTAGCTCCAGCACCTGAAGCGGCTGGCCCACTAAAAGTCATTGGTGTAGTAGGACAAGCAGTAACGTCACTCAAATTAATAACAGGTAATGGATTTACCACCACATTACTAATCACCGCCGATTTTACACAACTATTGCTATTGTCGGTAACCACCAACATATAATTACCTGGATAAGTAGCCACAATAAATTCTTTATCGTAAACACCAGGTGATGGCTTAAGTCCATTAATAGTCCAATCGTACGAATAGTTAGAATTGTGTGTTGTGTTTTTTATCACATCTCCCACACAAACTTTAGACGGCACAACAACAGTCATGTTAACATTAGGTAAAGGATTAACTGGTATATCAACCACAAGCGTTTTATCACATAAACCTTGTTTAACAGTTACGGTAACTTGCTGCGAAGTTGTACCATTAGCAAGAGCCGTAAAAGTGGCTTCATAAGGCTTTAGAGGATCAGAGCTCTGAATTGCATTTGTCCACACATAACTATCGAACCCAGCCGTAGCTGACAAAAGAGTAGACACTCCTGGACAAACCGCTTTATTGCCACCTGCCAACGTCAACGGTGGTAGCAAAACAACATTCGCCGATTTAGCAATTTTACAACCACCAAAAGCCGTTGCCTCCACCCAATAAGTACCATTTATTGTAGGTTTATAGATACTAGGGCTTATGTTATCTGTTTGCAAGACGTCCCCGCTGTTACTCGAAATAACATCTTTATACCAGGTGTAGGTCTTTATTAAGCTATTTCCTTCCGCTTTTAATGACACTTCATTATTTTTATCGCATAATGCTGGTATTAAATCTAAATTCATATTACTGAATCCAGAAAAATAGCCGTAACTAATACTTGAACCATTCGCGTCTAAAATAGACATATGAAATAAACCAGCAGCCTCAATAGTATTTGAAGTAGTTGTATTTAACGTATTCATTAAAATATTCTTAGTCATCCAAGCATTATCAGGGTCAGGCGTTGTAGTACCAGGTTTAATAGGAGAAAAACCTGACACTAACTTCCACGATCCTGGATTGGTAATATCATTTACCAAATCTGTTAGAGTCGCATCTGTTGCCCCACCTACTGTCACTACAAAACTAGAAATATCTTTCTTTCTAGCGGTTAACTGAACATAAAAATCACCAGTAAGATTTCGAACAAACCCTACTTTATTTGAACCTGTACAACCATCCAAAGGAGGTAATATACCACTACCCATCTCTTGGTTTGTACCACCCAAACTCACAAGTTGATACACATATACCGGCTCAGTGGCTACAATATAAGAACCTACACCAGCAGAAGCACTTAATTCAAAATCAACCTGTCCACCCACATCTGTTATTGTTTTGCTTATTGGAGTAGAAATTCCAGCAACATTGGTATAAACAGTGATAATCGTATTTGGCTTGGTGGCTGTTACATAAATCTTGCTTATATCATTTGGTGCTTGACGAGTACTTACTGCAACATATGTTTTGCCAAGGTAAGGCAATGGAATAATCTGATCCCCAATTAAATCATACGCCCCCGAACCCACATTCTTATCATGTACCGAATCATCCGATATTGTAACGGCAATGGGCTTACTGGGGTCTGGATTTCCTGCTGCATCCACCGACCTAACGTACATCCCAGCTAATGAAGTGCTTTTATTAAGATCTGCATTTTCAATAGCAAAGGTTTGACCAGTGTTTAGTTTAACCGTGTTAGTTGATCCCGCCACATAAGTATTCCCGTTTCTATCCGTTACCGTTTGTTTGGTAGTAAACTCAACTATGGTACCATCCTTTGTGGCCACAACATCCACTTTTTCTGTGGCAGGATAAGTCATCCCTTGGTTATTATAATCTGTTTGAGAGGGTATATAAAACTCCGCGCCTAAAGCGGCTTTACCCTTCAATACAAACTTATCTGGATTACTGTTATTAGCTAAATCATAATAAACAGATATATCTGGACCATTGGTTGTTATATGAAGCCCTTTATTATTTACTGTGCCAATGGGTCTATTTTCAGTTATGGGGCCTCCTGGCGCACCACTAACATAATCTAATTCGTAATAAAATGTTTTACCTGCAGGAATTGTAACTTTTCCATTAGTAATGGTAAGCCCTCCAAATGTTTTATCGGGTATTTTAGCACCACCTAAAGTTATGGTAACTTCAACGGGTTTATCCATAGCTAAAATCCTAATAATAGCATTTTTATCATTATGACTCTGCGAGACTTCAGGCGCTACGAACCAGAATTCGGTATCTACTTGGGCTAAGGCATTAGATGCCAGGATTGAAAATAGAAATAGAAGGACACTTCTATTAAGTAAGGTTTTAATCGTTTTCATAACTCACACAATTAGTCTCTTTAAACAGAAAGAGAGATGACTAACAACACACACATAACATCAATTAATCAACACCTTAGACCACACCCACACAAAGTACGGTTAAAAAACGGTTAATTACGACAACAAAAATGCACAAAAGTTACATCAAAACATAAAAAATCGCAAAAATTTGAACAAAACACGCTGCATTTCAAAAAATCCACCTATCCATCTATTTTCATGTGTTAAAAAATGTAACATGACGTAAATATAAAAAGCAAATGAGAATCTACAACACAAATACTAAATTATTTTAAAATAAAAAAAAGTCACCCAAGTTGCTTAACTTCTAAGGGTTATAACGTAGGGTTTACAAAGTTAGAAACTACCAAAAAAGGTTAACGTTTGTGGATAACTCTAATTCATGACTATTGGGATGTAAGCTCTCATCCATCATTTATAACTACGAAATTAAGGTAAAAAAGGAATGCCATACGAGTGACGAGGATGATAATTATTAGGCCAGAACCCTTTGAGGACCAGAGGAACACAACTTAACAACTAACGTTTCTAGATTTTGTAACCAAAGACATACAAAAGTTAGGGACATAACTAATAAAAATATGGACAGGGATGCAAAAAACAATGAAGATGTTAGACCTCCCCCCTGCGGTGGTTTAAAACATAAGGCCAAGCCACCGTTTGGTATTCAAACAAGAACCGAATTGAAGTCAGCTTACAGTCTGAAACAAGTAATCACACTTTGTTTTTATCAAACGAAACACACAGCAACGATAACAACAAAAACCCACTATTTTTGTTTAGAGAGCAAAGAGTGACAAGAATTTTATAATTTTGTGAATTGAACAAACACTAAAATAACATATAAATAGAGATAACATGGCATTTGACATTGAAATGATCAAAAAGGTGTATGCAGGAATGGCTACTAA
>QKIO01000092.1 GCA_003251015.1 Bacteroidales bacterium | reverse complement strand
ACAAGTGCTTAAAATAGTGCTCTATTTCATGGGTTTTTTGGTGGTGGTCTCCATTTTGTTTGGCGTTCAGCTCATGTCTATCTTTGCTGGTTTGGGCGCCATGGCAGCTGTGTTAATGTTGATATTTAAAGATACGCTGCTTGGCTTCTCTGCCAGTATTCAGCTTTCAGCTAATAAAATGGTGAGTGTGGGTGATTGGATCTCCATGCCTTCTCATAATGCCGATGGCACCGTATTAGAAATTTCGCTCAATACGGTGAAGGTTCAAAATTGGGATAAAACCATCTCCACCGTCCCAACTTATGCATTGGTGTCTAATTCGTTTACCAATTATAAGGGCATGGAAGAATCGGGCGGTCGCCGCATCAAACGCTCTATCAATATAGACACCAAAAGCATACGGTTTTGTACGCCTGACATGATTGATAAATACCGTAATATCCACTTGTTAAAGGAGTATATTACCACTAAAGAACAAGATATTAAAGCGTATAATGCTTCCTTGGGTATTGATGATACCACGGTGGTAAATGGTCGGCGATTGACTAATTTGGGTGTGTTTCGCTGTTATTTAGAGAACTACCTCCGTAATCATCCAAAAATACATCAAGAATTAACCCTTATCGTTCGCCATTTGCAGCCTACTGAAAAGGGACTGCCTGTGGAGATATATGTGTTTAGTAACGATCAAGAATGGGCTAATTACGAAGCCATCCAAGCTGATATCTTTGATCATATCTTTTCTGTTGTGCATGAGTTCGACCTAAAAGTATTTCAATTCCCTAGTGCTGACGCATATGTCCCAATGATGGAACAGTCGTGAGTTGCAGCTTAATCAGGGCGCCTATTCGTATGCAAGCGCCTTTTACCCTAGCTAAGTGCTAGTCAGGTTCTTCTTTTATCAATAGGATAAAACGTACATTTAACCGTTTTTTAGCTTATGAAAAGGTGGATATTCGCCCACTGGCTTGTTTTCTGATAACCACTAACGGTAATTTATGTGATCGTCTCAAAAAATGTAGTCATACCATTTAAAGAAATACATTAACTTTTACATGCGAAATATTAAGTTTTTACTGGCCGTAGTATGCCTCACTATTGCGTTCCTTTATAAGCAAAAAGATAGAGGATCGAATGATGGTAGATTAAACATATCCTTTCTAGAAAAAAGAAAGATAAATCAAGTTTGTTCTAAATATAAAGAATGTGTGTTTGGAATTGATTTGTCACATTACCAGGGCGTTCTAGCGTGGGATAGTATTAGTCATCTTAACGATTCTATCCCCATTACCTTTGTTTACCTGAGAGCTACCATGGGAAGCAATACTAACGATAAGTATTTTAAGGATAACTATCTTCAAGCTAAAAAAAACAATCTTAAAGTAGGCGCTTATCATTATTATCGACCAAACGAGAACTCCCTTTTGCAAGCAAATAATTTTATCAGTCATGTAAAACTGACAAAAGGCGATTTACCACCAGTGCTAGATATAGAAGCACTACCAACTCAACAATCTATGAGTGACCTAAGAATAGGATTAAAAAAATGGTTACTTGTTATTGAAAAGCATTATGGGATAAAACCAATCATTTATTCAGGAGATTCTTTTTATAAGGATCATTTATTGGAACATCAGTTCAAGGATTATAAAGTTTGGATAGCCAATTTTAACGATGTGAAAGCCCCCATGATTAACAACTGGCACATCTGGCAATTTACCGAAAATGGCCTTGTTAAGGGGGTTGACGAAAAAGTGGATTTTAATGTCTTGAATGGAAATTTAGCCACCCTTGATGCAATGTGTTTAAAATAATAGGTATTCCACTAGATCTAGTAGATATAGAGTTCCAAGTTTTATGTTCAGATTTATCCAAAGGGCAAATGTGCGGTGTTTCTACCTCTTGACCGCTTGAGAATGAGAAGCCGGTTAGTGAGGTTTTTTGTCGTATCGACTTGTTATCTTTGTTGCCTTTTGTGTGCACTAAATTCAGATTAAACTCGGACTAAACTCGAATTAAACTCGAATTAAAGTCGGTTGAAGATGAATTTAACTTGACATTACCACGAATTATCCATAACTTTTTTTTGTGTTTAAAGTCTTACACATCAGACGATGGTGTATCCTCGTTAGTTATTGATTCGTATCGGGCTTTATCACGTCTTAAATCATTTAAAAGAAGTTGTTATGGCACAAATGAAAAACTCAATCCTAGAAGCCGGTAACGGCAGTGTAGGACCAATAGTGGTTTATTCGATGTATGGAAAATCATATATGCGTACTAAACCGGCTCGGTATAAGGATAAGCAGTCGTTAGCTCAATTGACTCAACGTCAAAAGATGAAAATGTTGTTGGCCTACTTATCGCCTTTTAAAGAGCTGCTGCGTTTCACCTTTGCAAGTGATGCCATTGGGCGATCAGCTTTTTAGGCTGCCCTATCGTATAATTTACGACAGGGGCTAGAGGGCGAATACCCCCATCAACTTATTAATAAACAGACTGCTTTGCTTAGTCATGGGCAAATTGATCTGCCTAGTCGTTTAACCGTTAGTCGCTTGAGTGATGGATTGCTGTTTGAGTGGGATGATTCTAATAATGGCTTCAATAACTCCACCAGTGATACCTTGGTGGTTATTCTACAAGTGGGAGATACATCTTTAGTAGAGTACCGTTTTACTGGGGTAGCCCGTTGCGAAGGTCAGTTTAAATGGGAGACCATTCAGGTTAAATCTGACAAGTTCTTGCATGTTTGGATGGCTTTTCGTAATGCGAGGGAGACACAGATGAGTAATAGTTTCTATCTTCAATGTTAATAGTGCTTATTTAATCACCAAAACCATCGTGTTTGTTTCTGATACTGTATTCTTTGCTTGCTAAAAATTTCAAATGCATCATCACATTTTTTATGGAAACAGGATGTTAAAACAATAATGTTGACATAACGTTGAGTGTATGCATAGTGGCGGATTTCTGAGTTTCTCGCTATCAAACCGAGATGGTGCTGATGCGAGCCACAAAGCTTGACATTTACCACTTTCCCCGCCATTACGTATGACATATTGTTATGGCTTGTTGTTCTTAATATTCTGTTTATCAATCTTCTTTAGAAATTTAAGAATATCCTTATTGAAATTCTGCTTGAATTTTTGCTCTTGTTTTACTTTTTTCATTAAATATCCATTAGAACTTATCCAAGTTTTATCTATTGGTTTCGATGAAATCATCTGTTGGTCAATCTGCAAATTAACCTTACTGACCGTTGCAGGTAACAAAATCGGCCATATTGAAATTGTCCAACCGTATGCACTTATCATGTACACATGTCCTCCAATCAACGCAAGACTAAGTCCTGTCGATAAAATATTCCGTTTAGTGTCTACATATCTAATTGGCTCCATACTCATTATTATTCGATTATCGGGATTAAGCGAATCTTTTATAATTACAAACGAGGCAGTTTTATTAAAATCCGTTACCACACTATCAAATATTGAGTCATACTCTGTAATCTTAGCATTATCAAAATCAGCTGGATAATTAATCCAAATCCTCAAAGTATCAACTTTAATACCCTAGTTTAAGTCCCTGTTGAGAAAATAAGTTAAATCCAAGCAAGCAATATATCGAAATTATAAATACTCTTTTAATTATCATATTATTATCAATTAATTTGAAATCGTATCGTTTCCCTCAATAAGCCATAACGTTATGCATATCTACTTATTTAAGGTATTGTATAAGTGCAATACGTTCATCCTATTATGCGAACAATATTTTTAGTTATGCATCTTTGTCCACCACTTTGGGGTTGTGTATATTCTTTATGATGCCTCTTGCATATCTATAAGCATCTCCACTAACGGTATTTATCTCTTCCTGGTTTCGATATTTCTTCAATCTGTTTTAATTCTTCAGCACTAAAAGTCGTGTTTTTTAATGCTTGAAGACTATCACTCAATTGTTGGGTTGATGAGGCACCAATCAATACCGATGTCACGC
>QKIO01000024.1 GCA_003251015.1 Bacteroidales bacterium | reverse complement strand
ACTGGTGAACCTCTAAAAACGGATGACTTAATTGAATTAATGCTAATACCAGGGGTAGCCTTTGATAAAGACAATAATCGTTTGGGACGAGGAGCTGGTTATTACGACCGCATCTTACATCGGTTTGGCAAAGCACTTAAAATAGGATTAGCCTACTCCTACCAATTGGTTGATGTGTTACCCACAGAGCATCATGATGTGGGAATGGATATGGTACTAACTGCCGAAAAGGCATAAAAAAAGCCCCTTTCGGGGCTTTAATCTCTTTTTACTTACGCAGGATGAATAGCCTCAGTAGGACAAACATCTGCACAAGTACCGCAATCGGTGCAAGCATCAGCATCAATCTTGTAGATATCTCCTTCAGAGATAGCTTCAACTGGACACTCGTCAACACATGTACCACATGCAATACAATCTTCGTTAATTACGTATGCCATTTTATTTTATTTTTGTTGTTTATAATGGATGGTAAAATTATGGCGTTTTTCGTATAAAAAAAACTAACGCTCAATAAAAGTGCTAATTTTTAAAGATTACAAATAACAAACTTCTCATCATCCACCCAAATAAACACCTAAACATCTCTTTTATAAGCCATGACAACTTATTAACATTCAAACGGTAGGTATAAAATATTTTTTAGGTGAAGAAACAACAGCTCTATTCAGTCATAAATCGAAACGCCATATAAGCCATTAATCCTGCCGCTGTTTCTAAGGAGTCTTCGTTTAAGTTAAACTGTGGCGTATGCAATTGCCCAGTCTCACCCTCGGTCTGCATCACACCAAAACGATAAAACGAACACGGATATTTTTGAGTGTAATACCCAAAATCCTCGGCTGTCATTCGAATATCCATATTCTCGGTACAATCAGCGCCCAAATAATCGGTGGAAAACGATACGCACTTTTGCGTTACATCCACATCGTTTGTCACCACTGGATACCCATCTTTAATGTCAAATTCACAGGTTGCACCCATAGAATTAGCGATGCCATTAGCTATATCTCTAATTTTTGTTTTGATGATGGCTCGCCATTTTTCGTCCATCGTACGTAGAGTACCTGCAATATACACTTGCTCAGGAATAATATTAGTGGCTCCATCGGCCTGTACCTTACCAAAAGATAATACAGTAGGGATTTGAGCTGGAACGATGCGGCTTACAATTTGCTGCAAGGCCACAATAATATGAGAGGCAATTAGTACGGTATCAGTCAACGCGTGTGGCATAGCAGCATGACCACCCTGTCCATTAACCCAAATATGTACTTCATCACCCGAAGCCATGTACATACCACTTTTAAAGCCAACATGCCCCGTTTTCATATTAGGCAACACATGTTGACCCAAAATAACCGAAGGCTTATAGGTGTCAAACACCCCTTCTTCCATCATCAACTTAGCACCTCCTGGGAAAACCTCTTCGGCAGGTTGAAAAACCAACAAAATAGTTCCTTCCCATTCGTTTTTTAAGGCACTTAACACATGCGCCGCCCCCAAAAGCGAAGCAGTATGTGCATCGTGACCACAGGCATGCATCACCCCATTATTTTTTGATGTGAAAGTAAGGCATGTATTTTCCTTTATGGGTAAAGCATCCATATCAGCACGAAGGGCAATTATTTTTTTATCAGGATTTTTGCCTTTTATAACACCCAATATGCCAGTCTTTACATAGCCAGTGGTAAACTCAATACCCATTTCGCTTAGTTGTTTTTGCACATAAGCAGATGTGTTGGTTTCGTCAAACGACACTTCTGGGTATTCGTGAATGTGACGACGATATTCTATTATTTTATGAAGGTTTTGTTTGATGAGCTCTTTTATGCGTTCTGTACTTTCCATGCTATCGTTCTTAATTATGGGGCAAAGATAAGAGTTAAAAATCAATCACACTTACATAAATCACCCTTCTTACCTAACAATATTGAATGACCACAAAAGACACCACGCTAATAGATATCCAAAGGGTTATGCCCAAAATAAAACTAGATACCCCAGCCTTTTTAACTTCGGACATAGAAATACTGGAACCAATTAAGAACAAAGCCACAACCATGCCTTTATGACCAACCAGATTGGCAGCCGAATAGACCATTTCAAACATGGGTAAATAATGACTAACTAAAATGGCTAGCACAAACAAGCCAATAAACCAAGGTATTTTCACCTTGCCCGCAGCCCCCTTTTTGCTAACTACCATCAATACAAGTGAAACAGGAATAATCCACAGAGCTCGTGTTAATTTGACCGTTGTGGCTATTTCTAAGGCTTCGTTGCCATAGGTAGCAGCAGCTCCCACCACCGAACTGGTGTCGTGTATGGCAATGGCCGACCATAAACCAAAGGCGTGCTGACTCATATTAAACCAATGTCCAATAACGGGAAATGTAAACAAAGCAAATGCATTTAACACAAACACAACCATCAAAGCAAACGATATTTGATTGTTTTTAGCCTGAATAACAGGTGACACCGCTGCGATAGCGCTTCCTCCACAAATGGCAGTGCCTGCAGCTATCAACATGGTAATTTTTCCATCCACCTTAAATAATCGCCCAAGTAATAAGCCTACAGTTAAAGTGAGAATGACAGAGCCAGCAGTGAGTGAAAAGCCTGTTTTAGATGTTTCGATAACTTGCGTTAGATTCATCCCAAACCCCATCAAAACAATAGCCACCTGCAAGGTGAGAGAGGTATATTTAGTATAGAAGGTTTGGTGTATGTTAAGCACTGAAAAAACAAGACCTAAACTAAGTGCCATCACAGGCGTAACAAAAGGTAGAAAACAAACCAGTAAGGCAGTGATATACAAAAAATGAGAGGCTATACCAGAGAGTTTCATTGTTCTTTGTTTGATGATTAATAATACAACAAAGATAGGTTTTGAGTATAGCCAAAACAAATACAATTTAATTATTGGATATAACTAAAAGTTATAAGCATTGATATAATCAACAAACAACTGAGAGGTTGAAAGCGTTGTACCTTGATTTAGAACCACTCTAAACTTACGGATGATATTTAAGTCCTTAACATTAAGGATAACATGAGTTTTTAACAACAACTCCTTGGCAATGGATTTATCTGAAATAAGTGTGATGCCGTCAAAATCGCACAAAAAGTTTTTAATAGACTCAGTACTTCCCAGATGAATAAGGATGTTGAGTTTATCTAAACTTAATTTTTGCTTAAACAATTCTTTTTGAATACACTCTAGGGTACCAGAACCTTTTTCGCGCAAAACCATTGGTATCTCTTGCAAATCAGATAAGTTGAGGTGTGGTCGTTTGCCGTAAACACTTTGGGAGCTACATACAGCTACAATTTTATCTTGCCAAAAATCGGCATAACGTAAGTTGGCCTGAGAACTTTCATTTTCCACAAGAGCAATGTCTATGTCGTTATTAAGGAGTTTCTGCTCCATCTCAAACGAGTTGCCGTTGTATAAATCGACTTTAATATTAGGGTAACGACGATGAAATGCAGCTATTACCGAAGGAATAACGTATTGCGACAAGGTAGAGCTGGCGCCGATGCGTATTAAACCAGAGAAATCGTCATTTAATCGACCAAGCTCAAATTCTAAAGAGCGGTATTGTTGTTTAATGTCTTTAAAATGGCGATAGGTTAATTTCCCCGCTTTAGTAAGGTAAATCTTACTACCCTTGCGCTGAAACAACTGTGTTTTTAAACGAGACTCTAACTCCTGAATATGCTT
>QKIO01000355.1 GCA_003251015.1 Bacteroidales bacterium | reverse complement strand
AAAGGAATGACTAAAATATGGGCTATGACACAGGATGAACGTTTTTCAGACTTTGCTGTAATAACAGTGACTCAACACACCGGTGTGTTAAATCAAACCATTGGCAAACTTAATGTTTATCCTAACCCAGCAAAAAATGTTATAAATATTGATATACCTAGCCACAGCTCAAAGAGCATCACGCTGGCATTACAAGATTTAGGAGGAAGAGTGCTTGTGGCTAAGACAATTACTAACGATAGCCAAACTGCAACCGTTGACTTAAACGGTATATCATCAGGCATATACCTTATTTCTATTGAAACAGATAAGGGCTATTTCAACTCAAAAGTTGTTATCAACAAATAGAAACTATCGTAAGATAGAATGACCAAACAGTTTAAAAAGCATTCGATACCATCTATATAGAGATGGTATTGAGTGTTTTTTTAATTTAATACTAAATGTTAGTAAGACATTTTATTTTAATTCTACAACGTAAGAATCGAGTAGAAATAAAAATCTTCATTTACACTCCCCTTAAAACCGTTAATCGTTTTTGTTATTCCTACGTTTTTCTTGAATAACACAACCAACCTCTCCCTCTCGGTAACAGCCATTGCATGAAACGCATAAAGGCTTGTAGTTTGCATTATCTTTCCACTTATTTACTAAGCTGGGTTCACAAAGTAAAGGACGTGCCATAGAGAAATATTTAATCTTTGTTTCGTCCAAAATATCTTGTAAATGATTGAAATTGCGGTTCCCCCCCATTAAAATTATGGGGATATCAACCGCCTCTGCAATTTGCTTTGTAGGTTCAAGAAAGTATGATTGTAATTCGGGCTTATTTATTTTGGTACGAGCAGGACTAAACCCTTTACCCGAAGTTTCATTTACTCCACTAATTTCCAATAAGTCTGCACCAGCATACTCAAGTGTTTTTGCAATTTCAATGGCATGTGATACCCTTAAGCCTTCGCCTTCATCCATGTAATCATCGTGATTCATTTTTACCATTATTGTAAAATCTTCACCTACAGCCTTTCGAACACTCTTTATTACATCAACAAAAATACGCGACCTGTTTTCAATACTTCCTCCATATTCATCTGTACGGCGATTACAAAAAGGTGTTAAAAACTGACTAAGTAAGTATCCGTGTGCACCGTGCAGTTCAATGGCATCGTAACCTGCTTTTTGAGCTCTAGTGGCAGCATTAGTAAACATTGTAACTAAATGCTGAATATCTTCTTTGCACATTTCCTTGGGGGTAATGCCTGTTGTACGATTTTTAACAGCCGACGGACCAAATAATACAGCATCCTGAAAGTCTGGATGATTGGTTTGTGAGCCACCATAAGCTAACTGTATGGAAATAGGTGTTCCATTGGAATGTACGATATCAACCAACTTCTTATGCTCATCAATAAATGAATCGTCATAGATGCCCATCATACCCGGATTAGGTCTGTCATTTGGGTCAACCATTGAATAACCTGTAATTATCATTCCAACGCCACCCTTTGATAATTCCTCGTAAACCTGATAAAGCTGAGGTGTAATTCGACCATCTTTATCTGCCATATTCATCCACAATGCTGAACGAATAATACGGTTAGATAATTTGATATTTCTAACTTTTGTAGTCTCTATTAATTTCATTTCTATCGTTCTTTTAATTTAACGACAAAATTACACTGAACATATGTATTATGAAAATAAGATAATTCATACATTTGTATTATAATACTGATAGATATGGTAAATTTAGAATGGTATCGAACTTTTAAAGCTATTTACGATAAAGGAACATTAACTGCTGCTGCAGAAGCTTTGTTTATTTCTCAGCCTGGTGTAAGTCTACATTTAAGCTCTTTAGAGAGTTATGTCGGGGCAAAACTTTTTGATAGAGTTTCGAAAAAAATGATTCCTACAGAACGAGGGAAAGTATTGTATAATGCAGTTATTGACCCAATATTACGATTAGAGACTATAGAAAAGCAATTTCAAAAAAGCAATGAAATTGAGCTTCCTACAATTAGTATAGGCATGTGTTTTGAGACATTTCAGCATATTCTTGAAAAACATCTTCACACATTAAATTTTAATGTGATAAGCAGTTTCTCTGATTATCAAAATCTATTAAGGGAGTTAGAGAAAGGAATTGTCGATGTGGTAATTACTCCTAAAAAATTAGATATAAAAGGGATTAATTATGTGCCAATAGGCAAAGAGACTATCGTATTAATAGGGAGTATGGATATTGATAAAGGTGATTTTATTAGTGCCATTAAAACAAAAAGTAATGCAGATATACTATTGTTTTTAAGAGAGCAAAAGTGGTATGGTGCATCTAGTGATAATGAACACTTTAAACGCTTTTGGAAAAGTAATTTTAATTCATTGCCCGATTTTAGAGCGAATTATATTGTTCCCAATTTTAAATCTATAATAAATAGTTTGAGCGAAGGTAGTGGCTTAGCAATCGTTCCTGATTTTCTTTGTGAAAATGAATTTAAAGAAGGTAGACTACAATTACTATGGGAAGGAAGCTTTCCAATTGTGAATCAACTTTACTTTGCTTATAGAAACAATTCGACATATAAAAAACGATTGGATGAAATTTTGGATATATTTAAAGCTAATATGAATTAAAGGATAAACCCCAGCACACAACATTTTGTATAAGTAAGGGCAGGAAATATAGTAAACATCAAGGTTTGTGGCTCGATCAAACTTCTTAGCGGTTTGACAGGAAGGTACCACACAATCTGCCACTACTCATACTATTTACCTTTATAAATAGTCGTTAATGGGATTATCTAAAAAACTCCATCAACTCACTTAACTCAGCCACTTCTCGTTCCTCCACTACCTCGGCATGCTCCTTGCGCATTGGATTGTAATAAACCGCATCGATGCCAGCTTTTTGAGCGCCTTTAATATCGGCCTCTAGGCTATCTCCTATCACGCAACATTGGTTTTTGGTTGCATGAAGACTCTTAACCACATAATCGAAAAAATAAACATGGGGTTTAGCTACGCCTAGTTGGTCGGAGACAAACACTTTGGTAAAATAAGGCAACAATCCACTATTGGTCATTTTTTTATACTGCTCCACCTTCATGCCATTACTAACAATATGAAGTTGATAGGTTGAATGAAGGTTTTGTATCACTTCGAGAGCTCCAGGCATCAAGCCTGTTTGGGTGGGGAGAATTTCTAAGTAGGTCTGCGCCATGTTACGTATCACCAACTCATCAAAACAACCGATAGCATTTAAAGGCCGTTTAAAACGTTCGAGATTTAGTTCTGTTTTTTGAAGCTTTCCTTTCAAATACATCCGCCAAAGCTCTTTGTTTACTGGCGAAAACGCATCCATAAAAACATCAAAACCATTGACATATTGTTTGATGGCATACGTACTATACAACTCCAACAAGGTAGTTTGTGCATTGCTATTGAAGTCCCATAAGGTATTGTCTAAATCAAAAAGCAGATGTGTGTATTTGTGTTTCATACGATAAAAAAATCCTCTATCTTCTGATAGAAAATAGAGGAGATAAATGTGATTATAATGTATAAAAGAAATATCAAGCCTTAGTTCACTTGAACAACTAAGTATTTAGATACACTCCAAAACTTATCTTTATCACTAATTTGAATTGATAACACATCGCCTTGACCTTTCACTAATTTGTAAGAAGCCTCAGGGTGACTTGTTAACACTTTCGCTTTAGTACTAAATAAC
>QKIO01000194.1 GCA_003251015.1 Bacteroidales bacterium | reverse complement strand
AACGATTCTTCATACAAATCACTTTGGTTTTATTGAGCTTCTCGGCTTTAACTTAAGGCGTACCTCTTATCAACAAAATGATGCAGAACTCCTGATATCTATAAACACAATTATTGATGAGTATGACCATACGAAAAGAATCACCGTTGAAAAACTGAGTCTGCTTACTGGCATTAGCCCTTATAAATTATCACGCTGCACAAAACGATTAACCCACAAGATTACATCCATCTTCAATATCAAAACAAACAACTATCATTACCTTAAAACAACCAAGTATGAAAAGAAATTTCCAAATCTTTATTACCTTTTTACTCACAGTGAACTATGCCATGGCTAAAGATATCTATGTGGCTAAAACTGGAAATAACACAAATGCTGGTACTATAGCCAGTCCCTACCTTACCATTCAAAAAGCGGCAAGTGTTGCCGTTGCGGGCGATGTTGTTATCATCAAAGCAGGTACCTATGAGGAAACAGTTACTCCAAGCAACTCTGGAACTTCAGAAAAACCGATAATCTTCAAAAGCGCTACGGGTGAAAAAGTAATTATTTCGGCCATGCAAGCTGTATCGGGATGGACTCTTGATAAAGCAAACGTATATAAAACAGCAGTAGATTGGGATTTAGGGCAAGAAAACATGGTGTTGCATGGTAACAAGCTAATGGATTTGGCGCGTTGGCCTAATAATACCAGCGAGAGTCCTTTCCCTTTAACCTTTAATAAAATGAGTAGTGGCGGTACCGATTATATTGAATATGCTGCCGGTATACCAGCAGGTAATTGGTCTAATGGGGGTAGTATCCACTTTTATGGAGGGGCTGGCTTTTTAGCTTGGAAAGAATACATTACTAAAATAGTAGGAAATAAAGTGTATTTTAACCTTCAACGTAATGTGAGTTGGATACCAGACAAGCATAATCCAGGTTATACTGGTCATGGTAAATATGATGGCGAGTTCTATTTGCAAGGTATTAAAGAAGCCCTAGATTATAAAAACGAATGGTTTTACGATAAAAGTGCAAAAATTCTATATGTACAAATTGATGGCGGAGGTAAACCAGCCGATGGTGCTATTATGATGCGCAAACGAACAATAGCTATCGAATTGAATAAAAACTATATAACCTTTGAAAATTTGGCTGTATTTGGTGGTGCAATCAATATAAGTGGTAGTAACAATACGCTTTCTCAAGTTTCTAGTTTTTATGGTAATTACCACATGGGTGTGGTTTCGTCCTTTACATCTAATGCTCAAAGTGTACTTCTTTTAGGTAATTACAACACCATTACCAAATGTGAAATAGCTTATGGAGCTGGTAGTGGCTTAACTGATAAGGGAAACAATAATAAACTAATTAATAGTTATGTCCATCATTTCAACTTCTTGGGAAACTACGATTGCGTGTTAAATACTAGGGGTGCAACCAATGCGGTTTATAAAAATAATAAACTTGAATATGGTGGTCGTGATATCATCCAAGCCTATGCTGATAATTCGGAGTATGCATATAATGAGGTGGCGTGGAGTAATATTGTGGCTGACGACTGTGGTTTATTATATACTACAAATGTAAGAGCCACAAAGTCTTCTATCCATCATAACTGGTTTCATGATGCCCATGCTAAAACAGGCCGACATAAGGCAGCTGGGATCTATCTAGATAACGACTCTAAAAACTGGGATGTATATAATAATGTGGTTTGGAATGTTGATTGGAGTAATATTCAAATAAACTGGAATGGCATTAACTTAAATATATACAACAATACGTTTGTAAAGGCAGGTTATTCCACTATGGGTGCTTGGCATAAAGAAGGCACGGCATTTTCTAATGTTAATGTTTGGAATAATATTACCGACAAAGAAGCGATCAATGCTGGCGACCAAGAAACAGAACAAACGTGGGAGGCGCAAGCTGATAAACAAAATAATTTAGTTGATAAAACCGTGTTTGTTGATTACAACAACAATAACTTTCATTTAAAGGCTGGCAGTAAAGCCATTGATGCCGGACGTGTTATTACTGGCTATACCGATGGATATAGTGGTGCAAAACCTGATGTGGGTGCTTTTGAATTTGGTAACAACTGGGTAGCTGGTATTGACTGGGATATTACCAATGGTCCTGTTGGAACTGGATGTTATGGCTTGCCTGGTGAATCATGTAATACGACGGCTCCTATTGTTGATAAGGTAAGCTTTAATAAACCAACCACGTCTATAATTCAAGCACTAACTTTTGAGGTGGAGGTTGGTTATACTGCTATACAAGCACGTGATGTGTTTGCCATATTTAGTGCACCCAATGGTACTTGGTTGGGAAATGGCAAAGTGTCTGTAAGTGCTGGGACAGGCGTGGCCACCGTTAAAGTAACAGTGGCTAATCTACCTGCTGTTGCCAATGATTACAAAATAACTATAGCCATTCGTCCTGTGGGAAGTACTAGTGCAGCTGATAATATTGCTAGTTCAACGGCTTTGGTAGATGTAATTGACAAATTAAGTACATCAATCATTGTGGTTGAAGCTGAAAACTTCTCATCAACCAGTGGTTTGCCAAATGTCGATTTTGATGCAAGCGGTGTTGGAATTGGAGTGAAGAACGATGGTGCTTATATCAGTTGGGTTAACAAAGGCGACTATGCTGATTATTCAGTTTTTATTTCTGAGGCGGGTAATTATTCAATTACCTACCTGCTATCGGCACCAGAAAATGGAGCTCAGATACAGATGATTTTGCTTAAAGATGTGGCTAATCTATTCGATGATGTGGTTGTTTCTACCGACGATGTGTTGCAGACTGGAGCTACAACCTCTGATTGGAGTGTTTTTAAAGATCTTCCTGCAAAAAGTAGTGTATATCTTACTGCTGGCACACATTATTTTCGTATTAAAGCCAGCAACGATAAAACGTGGCAATGGAATTTAGATAAAATAACATTTAAGAAGTTAATGCCAACGATCTCTTTTGATACAAAATCAGAGGTGTTTATTCGTGTGACTCCGAATCCGTTTAATGATTTTATTCAAATCAACAACCCTCAAACCATAATGATGGTTGAGGTGGGTAGCATTAATGGAAGGGTACTTAAAAAGGTGGTGGTTAATAACTCTTCAACAACGATTAACACCAGCGAGCTAACAAGTGGATTGTATATCCTAAGTGTATATAACCTTGATGGTACTAGAACGACTCACAAAATAGTGAAGTTTTAGTTTCGTGTTTTTAATTGTAAAAAGGCCGCCCTATGTTAGGGATGGCCTTTTTTTTAACAAACAAGCGATGCCAGAGTCTAAACCGAGGTGCATTTAGTATTAAACATTCACGATAAGGTCTGTGATGCCAATCAATACATGGTTGTTTTCAACCTTTACCGGGTAGGTTTCGATGCTGTAATCGTCGCCACTAAGGCAGGCGCCAGTTTCTAACGAGAATGTTTTTTTGTGAAACGGACACGCTACTTTAGGTTCTTCACATTCGGAGCCAATGATTCCCCGCGCCAATGCCATCTCTAAACGGTGAGGGCATAGGTTTTGAGTGGCGTACCACTTGTTGGTGGCGCTAAAGTAAAACACGGCTATCTGGCTGTTGCCATATTGTACGGCCATGCCGCCATCGCTTACAAAATCTTCTACCTTGCCGGCTTTAAACCATTCTTTTACGGGTTTGTCTGATGTTTTTATTTTTGCTGTCATATGTTTTTTTTTAATAATGGTGCTACAAAGTGCATAGTGCAGAAAGGTGCTTGGTGCAGAAAGGTGCTTAGTGCACTTCGCACCCAAAGCACTATGCACTTAATATACCCAATCAACAGGTCGTTTCATTTCTCTGAAAGGGATGAATTTAAGATTACTTCCATCGTCGTCTGAGTTAGCGAAGTGTCTGAATTTACTTCGTAACTCAGGTGATTTAACCACGGTGGTCCATTCGCATTCAAACGAATC
>QKIO01000114.1 GCA_003251015.1 Bacteroidales bacterium | reverse complement strand
AAATAAAAATTCTCTTTCTTAACTCCTGCCTGTTATTCGAACAATGAGATCGAAGCTAAAGTATTATTGTAATAGGATATAGGTTGGTGATTTTTTTACACAACATTAACCATTAACCCAAAAATTATCAGTTGTAAAGAATTAGATCCTATATTTAGGAACAAATAATGAGCACAAGGGAAACCCTAAAAAATAAACAAAACCTAATAATGAAATTTTTAATGAGCCATAAAAAATTTAACTACCACTGTAACCCTACGAATAATCTCTTTTCATAAAAACCATTAGTATACACAAAGTACATCTTTCAAATTAAATTCTACTTATTGTTATGATTTTCTGAAAACGCGCAAATAATGTTTTCTGTATTCGATAGCGAATATGTTATTATTTTATTAACCATTCTCACGCTTATTTGTAATAAATAAACACTCAAGTAAACACTGATTTAATGATTCTACGTTCAACACTCTTGATCTCGCTAATGGCTACAAGTCTACTTAGCAGCTCTTCTCTCCTAGCACGTGAAATTCACGTAAGCAAATCGGGTAACGACAACAATGCTGGTCATACAACAGCCCCTTACCTCACTCTCGCAAAAGCAGCCAATGTAGCTGTGGCTGGCGACATAGTTATCATTCACGCAGGCACGTATGAAGAAACCTTAACGCCTGCCAATTCTGGAACTTCAGGCAACCCTATAACTTTTAAAGGGGCTGCAGGCGAAAAAGTCATCATCTCGGCCATGCAAGCCTTATCTGGCTGGACGCTTGATAATGGAAATATTTATAAAACAACGCTAAACTGGGATTTAGGGCAACGCAACTTTGTGATGAACGGCACTTCGGTACTAGACTTAGCACGATGGCCTAACAATACTGATGGCGATCGATTTACCCTAAACTCGCTGCGCAACGATGGCGGCAGTCAGGATGAAGTAAGTACCGATGCTTGGTTAAGCGATAGCGACATACCCAACTGGAATTGGGCGAATGGTGGCTCGCTTATGTTTTATGGTGACCGCAGTGGTTCGGGCTGGACTACTTGGCGAGCTTGGATAAAAAGTGCTTCAAGCGGCCGAATCAATTTTGATGCGGTAAAAAACCAAAGCTGGATTATTACAGCCCATCCTCCAGGTGACTTTGGCGACTATTTTTTAGAAGGCATTAAAGAAGCGCTGGATTATCAAAACGAATGGTATTTCGACAGTTCAACCAAAACCTTATACATCCAACTACCCGGCGGCACAAAGCCAGTAGATGGTCAGGTAAAAATGGCACGGCGCACCCTGTGTGCCAATCTTAAAAACCGTAGTTATATTCACATTGAAGATTTAGCACTGTTTGGCGGAAGTGTTGAAATTGACGGCGCAGGAAATAAATTACATCAAGTCTCTTCATTTTACGGAAGTATGACACGAGGCATTACGCCTGAGTTTAACTCCAAGGTAAATGCTATAAATGTGGCTTGGGACGCCACCAACACCACCATCCAAAAATGTGAGATTGCCTTTGGTGATGGATCGGGCATTTGGGATTCTGGTTCGGGAACAACCATCGACAATTGTTATGTTCACGATTTTAACATGCTGGGTTCATACGATGCACCTGTGATGATTCGTGGACAAAAAAATGCCAGCATTATCAATTCAACTGTTACACGTGGTGGACGCGATGCGTTACAAATTATTTCAAAAGGTTCACTTGTGGCCAACAACGATTTCTCATACAGTAACCTTATTGCCGATGACTGCGCATTACTATACACCATTGGAGCTAATTTAAACATGGATATTCACCACAATTGGTTTCATGATGCTACCGGTCGTGGCAAATTATATAAAGCTGCGGGTATATATTTAGATAATGATGCAGGAAATGTACGTGTGCACCACAATGTAGTTTGGAATACAGAATGGACCAATATTCAGATAAACTGGAATGGTACCGACATCGACATCTTTAACAATACCCTAAGTAAAGGGAAAGCCACCATGGGCGCTTGGCACAAAGCGGGTACTGCATTTAGCAATGTAAAAGTATGGAACAACATAACTGATAAAGAAGGAAACGATGCAGGTGGTCAGGAAGACGAGGCTACTTGGGAACCACAGTCTGACAAACAAAATAACATGGTTGATGCAGCCTCGTTTATGGATTATGCCAATAACGACTACCGCCTAAAAGCAGGTGCTAAAGCCATAGATTACGGTCGTGTAATTACAGGATATACAGATGGATACAAAGGTGCAATGCCAGATGTGGGCGCTTACGAATATGGTGATGATTGGGTGCCTGGAATCAATTGGAATCCCGCAATAGGCCCTACAGGAACCGGATGTTATGGCTTGCCTGGCGAATCTTGTGTTGGTGCCAAAGTAGATGTTAGCGCTGTGGATATTCAACAAGCCGCTACAAGCATTGAAGTGGGTGATCAAATTTTATTATCCTACAACCTTTTGCCCTCTAATGCAACGATCAAAACTGTAACCTGGAAAAGTAATAATACTAACGTTGCAAGCGTAAGTAGCAGCGGTTTGGTTACAGCTTTAACTTCAGGATCAGCTATTATTACAATAACCAGTACGGATGGTAATTTTACGGACGTATGTACAGTAAATGTAACACCATCAACCAAAACCGCCTTTGCACTATCACCTATACATGATGCCTACCTTGAAAATGGCACACTTTATAATAACACCGAATTGAAGGTTGAAAATACTGCGCGCGTAGCTTATTTAATGTTTGATTTAGCAGCCATTTCGGGTCAAATATCGAAAGCTGAATTGGTATTAGCTGTGGGTGGAGATGCTGGTAGTGGGGATGTAACTATTAACTTGGGCGATGGTAGCAATTGGACAGAAACGACATTAAGTACTTCCAATGCTCCAGTCCACTATGCGGTTTTGGGTACAATGAACAGCACCTACGCTTCAGGTTCTTCTTATACTTTTAGTTTAGATGCTTCAAAAATAAACGCTGGTGGTAAGATAAGCCTAATCATAAAGCACAGTGGAAACGATGTATGGTTTGCTTCCAAAGAAACGGCCAATAAAAAACCAATACTGAATGTTACGGTTAATAAGGTGGTTGGCGAAAATCCGATTATTGAAGACTTAGAGATTGAGGCCGAAAATTTTAATCGTACAGGTGGTACATACACCGATACTGAGGTAGGCATTGGCGTAAAACGTGAGGCCACTATCATCAGTTGGGTTAACGGAGGAGACTGGGCAGAATATACCATCCGTGTTCCCGAAGATGGAAACTATTCTATCACTTATAAGTATGCAACACCAAATACCAACAGTCAAATTCAATTTATAGCGAATGAGTTGGTCGTTTCAACCGACGATTTACCTCAAACATCTTCCATTACAAACGATTGGAAAGTGTTTGCTAATTACACCGCACAAAACAAAGTTTATTTGACAGCAGGTACGCATACCATCAAAGTAAAAGCCAGCAATACGCAAACCTGGCAATGGAATTTAGATAAGATAAACTTGGAAAAACAAGTTCCTACCGATCTTAACAAAAAAATGGTTTATAACATGCAAGTGAAGCCAAATCCTTTTGATGATTTTCGGAAGTACTGAAATAACATCGGTACAATTACTAAACTTACAAGGTACAGTGGTGCTTAAAAAAGTGGTTAATGCGACAAGCACAACCCTTGAAACTGGGTATCTACAATCGGGCATCTACCTATTACAAGTAAAGTACAAAACGGGAGATACGAAGGTTCAAAAAATCATCAAACTCTAAATTCAATTCAAGTGCTATTTGTAAATCTGTAAATCACTTATATACACTAACAAAACGCTTAAGGGCACCTAATAAACACACACTAATAGTATTAATTATGAAAAAACTACTTTTTATTATCATTGCAATTATGGTATGGCCGCAACTCTATGCCGCTACCCTCGAAGAGCAGGCCAATGCTAAAATTGCTCAATTAGAAGCACTGATTACTACTGCAAAAAACGCAGGATTTGATGTTATAAAAGAAGAAATGACAGTTTATAATGCCAAACTTTTTATAAGTTATGCACAATGGGAT
>QKIO01000085.1 GCA_003251015.1 Bacteroidales bacterium | reverse complement strand
GGGGACATTACGATGATAAATAACATCGTTCATAGTAGCGTGTCTTAATATTCGTTAGGCTTGGGTTTGTTGGGCGTTTGACTCTAGGCTACGTTGCAGTTAACAAGCCAGCTTGCCCCCGTTCATCGTAGGGCTACATCACGCGCATCGTTCGGTCTAACGTCTCGCTACGTCACTTATCACAAGGCCTCCGGCCTGTTATGTCACACATCAATTTTAATGGGTATTTGCAAAAACCTTAAAGGTTTATTTGCAACAGGGTAAACAAACCTTTAAGGTTTAGAATAGTGTAGAGATTAGCGCAGGGTATAAAATAGATGAACCAAGCGGAGTTTACGAGAAGGTATAATAAAACCAAGCGTACTCATGAGCCTCCCCTTCATAGTTAAGCTAAGAACCAGCGGTTCGATCCATTTTGTAGGGATGGACTTTAGTCCGTCCATCTATGGTGCCCAGCATTAAGAGCCATCGGCTCGGTGCGTGTATTTATTTTTTGCCAAGCAAAAACGACCCTCTATTCATATTGGATTCTTAAGGCGGTGCAGAGTGATGAGTTGGGCAGTTAGAAGTGACAAGTTCGGAGTGACAAGTTATAACGTATTAACTTTAGGAATTTGTAACAAAATAACTTGTAACTCCATTTTAACTCTCACACTCGTAACTCTATAACTTGTAACTCACTTTTGACTTTAGGCACTTATAACTGCATAACTCGCAACTCCTTTTTAACTACCAACAACCCCACCCTGCTGAGCCACGAGTTAGCCCACGGCACCTTTAACCTACGCCATACCTTTAGCGACAAGGCCAAACCGCAACTACCACAAGGCACCACCACCAACCTGATGGACTACACCAATAACACCGAGCTGTGGAAATACCAGTGGGACTTAATTCATGACCCGGAAAGTATGTTGTTTAGTTTCTTACAGGATGAGAGTGAGGGGGCGTTTAAAATAGGAGTGCACATCGATATTTTAAAAGAAGCACTTCAACAATCTTTGACAAAAATTAATGGAATTGATGGAAACGGTTCAACTTACATAAATAATTCATTTATTACTGGAGTGGTAAATGCGGATGTCTTTGGTTTTGCCGCTGATTATCATTTTGACAACCGTTGTAATTCAGAATACATATATACAGACTATCAAGCAATCATACAAAAACTAATTTCTAACCCTCTAGAAACAATGAGTGATGGTGAATCTTTTGGGACACGATTACATAATCTGATGGACTTTTATGCACATACTAATTATATTGAAGTTTATTTAGAGTTTTGGAAGCAACAAAACAATACATCAGACATTACTATTCTACCCGAAGATATACCTATTTTTGAAGATGCTTATAAAGATGCTATTTTTAAAGAGCAGTTTTATCCAGAAATGCACTCAGGCGCATTTAGCATGTTGTGGATGTTGAGTAAAAAGGCTGATTATGAAAAAGCACGTTTAATAGGCTGTGAACACCACGACCAATTAAATAAAGATACTGACAACTCAGTTAAAGCTAATTATGAAGGGAATGGGAATACAAATGTCGGACCAGACAATCAAACTTTATTTGAGTATGCAAAAACTACAGCAATAAAAGCAACTGTCAATATTTTGATAAAAAAAGGATTAGAAAATAGCAACGTGATAATAAAGCCTGATGAAAAATCACATAAATAAAATTGCATTTATTTGTTTGATGTTAATTTGTTCCAATAGTTTAGCTAAAAATAAAAAATACTATTTTTATAACATTGGTGATACTTTAGAGAGAAGAAAGGATGTAAAAGTAGATGATAGTGTTATAGTTATTTACCAACACCTATCTCCACTTTGTGTTAATTGTTATAATGTAAACGGTGTGTTATTAGACTCATGTGATTGTCCATATAAATTCAGTAGAGACGAATTTTATAATAGATCAAAAGACGGTTTGGGGTTTATTTCAAAATCACTCTGTGTCAAGGAAGAGTCACCCAATCGTTATGTTTTTAAATGCCATATAAAACTGATAGATAGCTCTTATGTGAAAGACGCTACAATAAGAGTTATTTCATTTTTTCGATCATTTTCAGATAGAGACGTGATAATTTTCACAGAAACTAATGGTTCAAAAATAAAATTTAAGATTAAGGGGATGCAAATTCAAAATCTTGTTCAATTTGACAAAATGAGATTTATTGTTCATTATTCTGATAGCAGATTTAATATATATAGATTTGGTGTTATAGAATTGAAAGAATAGACTCATTTGCCGCCCTCGCTACTGTACTAATCCTTTCATGTGGTAAGTAATTACAACAAACTAAATTTTGAAGCTTTAATGAAATGGTCAATAGTGGTTAAAAGGCTTTCCTTTTCTTTTTCAGGCAAGTTTGCAATGTCCTGTAAGCGTTGCAGCATTTTTTTATCCTTAAACAAGTTCGATTGTTCCGTTTCATCCAATAAATAACCAACTGAGGTATCTAGAATCATTGCCAGTTTTTTGGCTGCATCAATAGATGGGGGTGTCGTCCTATATTTTTGTTTAATATGCAAGAGGGAGAAATTGTTAAAGTATATGATAAAAAACAATTCACGAGGGTAGGTTATGCGGGAGCTTCACCTTCTAATTATGATGCCATGGCATTAAAACTAGACTCATTCAAAGAAGTTATTATTAATACTAATTTAAATTACTCTCAATTATTTGAAGAAGGAATACTTGTTAGGGTTTGGATGTACCGTACATCAGATGAATATAATTTTGTACAAGTCCAATGCGGTAATAAAATGTTAGTTGAGAATAATGAAGTAAAAGGGTGGTTCGTTTTTATTTTTCTGATTATTAGCGGTATACTATTCTTATTTGTGGTATTTATTATTCCGTTTGTTCAATATAGAAACAAAAAGAATTAAATCTTAGCTATAACTACTGATGATAAGTTTACTGAAATTTCTAGTTACTTATTCCTCAGCTAGTGTACGATTGTATTGTGTTCATAGTATTTATTAAATTAACTGCTGCCTAAGATTAGATTTTAACAAACAAGCCGACAGTAAATCCATAACAGTTTTCTTTTGGTCGTCGGGCAGGTCTTGTGTTTTGTTAAAAATATTAAGAAGCTCGTTGTCGGCGATGCGGACACGGGCTTTTTCGTTTTGTTGCCCTCGTTCGGTCTAAGGCTAAATCATTTTTAATGGATATTTACAAAAACCTTAAAGTTTTAGAATGATGCAGAGATGAGCGCACGGTATAAAATAGATAAACTAGGCCTAGTTTACGAGAAGGTAGAGTAAAAGAAAAGATAGCCACGAGCTTACCCTTCATAATTAAGCTAAGAACCATGGGTTCGATCCATTTTGTAGGGATGGACTTTAGTCCATCCATAAATGATGCCAGCATTAAAGAGCCATCGGCTCGGTGCATGTGTTTCTGTTTTGTCAAGCAAAAACAATCCTCTATTCATATTGGATTCTTAAGGCGGTGCAGAGTTACGAGTTGGGCAGTTAGAAATGACGAGTTCGGAGAGACCTGTTATTGCGTATTAACTACAGCCACTTGTAACTCTATAACTTGTAACTCCTTTACAACTTTAGGCACTTGTAACTCTATAACTTGTAACTCAAAACTTTTAACTTTAGATCCTCGTAACTTCCTTCTTACTTTCACACCCTCTATAAATGTACCATTCCTACGGAATTCAGCAGTATAGAGGTTCTTTTCCCCCTGGATTAAAATCCAGGGCTACAAAAGTGGTCGTTCCTACGGAACTAAAATAAAACATAGCCACGAGCTTACCCTTCATAATTAAGCTAAGAACCATGGGTTCGATCCATTTTGTAGGGATGGACTTTAGTCCGTCAAGCTATGGTGCCAGAATTAAGAGCCATCGGCTCGGTGCATGTATTTTCTGTTTTGCCAAGCAAAAACAATCCTCTATTCATATTGGATTTTTAAGGCGGTGCAGAGTGACGAGTTGGGCAGTTAGAAGTGACGAGTTATCCAGTATTGACTTTAGGTACTTGTAACTCCATAACTCGCAACTCCTTTTTAACTCTATAACTTGTAGCTCACTTTTGACTTTAGGCACTTGTAACTCTATAACTTGTAACTCCTTTACAACTTTAGTCACTCGTAACTCCCTTCTAACTTTCACACTCTCTGCAAATGTGTCATTCCTAAGGTACTAGCGTTGTTTGGCGTAGTGTTATGCGTCAAAAAAACCTTATGTACTGAAATAATGCAAGGAGCTAGACTTGTGGGTGAAAATTCTCATTGGAATAATGGAACCAATTGTGAGTTAAAAACGTTAAATTTGTAAGCTATAAAACGATGGGAATTATGAATTTACAAGACACTAAAATAAATATCATGCAAAAGATAATGAATGTATCAACGGCATCATTATTAGACAAAATAAACAATATCCTTGATGAAGAAATGATTGTTGGTTATGGTATAGATGGTCAGTCTTTAACAAAAGAGCAATATAACAAACGATTGATGC
>QKIO01000042.1 GCA_003251015.1 Bacteroidales bacterium | reverse complement strand
GTGATGATGCAAGTAAACCCGTTGTACCTTTTGGGAGCTTTACTAGTATACGCTGTTTCACAACTACTTAGTTCATACCGTTTAAACACCCTATTTCGTACCCTCCCATTACATATCAACCACTGGCCAAACATTAAATTATATTGGTTGGGATTATACTATAACTTCTTTTTGCCGGGAGGTGTGGGTGGCGATGGTTATAAGGTGTATTACCTACACAAGCGATTTAAAACCCCTGTTAAAAAATTATTAGGAGCCATCTTGGCCGACCGACTAAGTGGTTTATCCATCATCCTAATTTATTTATTGGGTTTGGTGTATTACATCGAATACGATTTGCCTTACCAAGGATGGTTTTTCCTATTGATACCCTTTGTTAGTGCTGGATATTACCTCTTTCTACGACTTTTTAACAAAGACCTCACGAGCGCTTTTTGGTCGGTTAGTCTGTGGTCGTTATTGATTCAAGGTATTCAAATGCTGGCTGTTATTCTCATTCTCAAAGCCATGGGAGCCGAGATGAACAGCCATTGGGACGATTATTTATTTTTGTTTTTCTTATCCACCATTGTCTCCGCTGTTCCCATCTCATTGGGAGGTATTGGAGCCCGTGAGATGACTTTTTTTTACGGTGCCACATATTTAGGCATCAATCAAGAACAAGCCGTGGCTTTAAGTTTCTTGTTCTACCTCAATGCGTTGGTGAGTTCGATGCCCGGCATCTATTTTGTGTTTCGCACCAAAAAAATATTTAGTGCCGAGGTCAGCTCAACGCACGAAGAACAGGAGATAGCTGCCTTAGAACTACAATAGAGATTTATTTCTCTAAATGGTAAACCTATTTTCACTTAGTCTGTTTAATGTGAAAATGAGTTTATCAATGGAGAATAATTTTAATTTGCCCATCAATGGCAAAAAAAGAATTGTGATAGTGGGAGCCGGATTTGCCGGTTTGAAGATGGCCCGAATGTTAAGCGGGTCGAAGTACCAGGTGGTGGTGCTTGATAAACAAAATTACCACCAGTTTCAACCCTTATTCTATCAGGTTGCAACCTCAGGCATCGAGCCTAGTTCCATTTCTTTTCCAGTAAGGAAAGTGTTTCAGAACCATCATAACTTACATTTCCGTCAAACCGAATTGGTGAAGGTTAATGGAGCAGAAAACACCTTAGTGACCAAAGATGGGATTTTGCGTTACGATTATCTAGTGATAGCTACAGGTGTAGGCACCAACTACTTTGGCTCACAAAATATTGAGAAGCACTCGCTACCGATGAAAACCACTTCGGAAGCTATCAACTTACGCAATCGTATTTTAGCCTCGTATGAAAAAGCGATCCTTACTGAGGATGTGGCAGAACGAGCCAAACTGATGTCGATAGCCGTGGTGGGTGGTGGCCCAACGGGTGTAGAGTTATGCGGTGCTTTGGCTGAGATGCGCGAACATGTACTGCCAAAAGATTATCCTGAATTGGATTTCAATCAGATGAAGATATTTTTGTACGAAGCCAGCGATCGCTTATTAAATGGCATGTCGGACAAATCGGGACGTGATGCCCTACGATTTTTGCAAGCCTTAAAAGTAGAAGTGAAATTAAGCACCAAAATAGAGGATTTTGATGGCGAAAAAATTTCGCTCTCAGGGGGTAAATTCGAATACATTCAAAATCTATTGTGGACAGCTGGTGTTAGTGGTCGTGTGATAGACGGTTTAGAAACAACCAGTTACACTCGCGCCGCACGTCTGTCGGTAAACGAATTTAACTTGGTTGATAATTACACCAATGTATTTGCCATTGGCGATGCCTGCTTGATGCATGGCGACACAACCTTTGAAAAAGGCCATCCTCAAGTGGCGCAAGTGGCAATACAGCAGGCCCATCGTTTGGCCAAAAACTTTAGGTTAGATGAAAGTAAATGGGTGTCGTTTAAATACAAAGACAAAGGAAGTATGGCAACCATCGGGCGTAATATGGCGGTGGTGGACTTACCCATGATCCATTTGGCAGGTGGCTTAGCTTGGGTTATGTGGCTTTTTGTGCATTTAATGGCTATCGTAGGTGTAAAAAACAGATTTTTTATTTTTGTAAACTGGGCGCAGAATTATTTTTGGAGAGACCAAAACTTAAGGGTTTTGATTCAACCCTTTAAACGTAAACCAGTTGATAATTAAGCATAAGTAAATCTAGGCGCTTGTCACCATACAATGTTAATGTTTATAAGAAAACTAAAAAGCACAATAGATAAATCATTCATCTATTGTGCTTTTTGGTATATAATAACCCTCCAAACAGAAACGTGTTTAAGTGGTGTGTGTTTATTATTCTTTATTATTTGAGGTAGGTTTTAATGATCGATACCGTTCTGCATCCCATTTCTTTTGATCTTTAATGCAATTTTCAATATGAACATCTAACCATCTAGGAGGTATGTTAGACGCATCCCAATTCTTGTAGGCCTCTTCTAACTCTGCTACGATAGAGGGATTATCCAAGGCTATATCATTTCGCTCGTAGGAATCGGTAGCTAAATTAAACAACATGGTTTTTTCCTTTCGGCCATTGTTATATAACTTAAAATCACCTTTTCTAACGGCATACTCAAAACCTCCCGACGAACGCCAAAATAACATCTCATGTGGCTTGGTCTGGTTGTCACCCAATATATATGGCCATAAACTAACACCATCCAGCTGTGTTTGAGACTTAGGATCCTCACCAATGGCTTCTACAAAGGTTGGAAACAAATCCATTGAACTAATGATGTTATCATACACCTGACCTCCTTTAAGAATCTTAGGCCAGGTCATAAAAAATGGCACTTTAATACCTCCTTCAAACAAGGTGCCCTTATATCCCCTATTGGGTCTATTATCCGCATGTTCAGGTCGCCCGCCATTATCACTCAAAAATACAATAATCGTATTCTCCTTCATGCCATTGGCTATCAACACCGAGTCAATCTTACCCACACCAGCATCTACCGCATTAACCATGGCGGCATAAATACTACGGCCCGCATATTCAATGTGTTTGGTTTGTTCTAAATAGTGTTTGGTAGCTTGATCTGGTGCATGAGGTGCATTGTAGGCCAGATACATAAAAAATGGAGTCTCATCCGTATCATTAATAAAACGAATGGCTTCGTCAGTAAAATTATCAGTTAAATAAGTCAGCTCCTCTTGTGGAACAGCTACGCCATTGCGATAAACAGTATGAATAGAATCGCTCGAAACGCCCCAATAATTCATCCCTCCACCTGGAAATCCATAACAGAAATCAAAACCTTGATGAGTAGGATATAGTTTGGGATTATCACCCAAATGCCACTTTCCGATGGCGCTGGTCCGATAGCCGTATTTCTTTAATACTTCTGGCATCATCACTTCGGACAATGGCGTACCAATGGTTTCGTCGTTTGTTTCTGTGTAGGGCATGTTACAATCGTGCCCAAACCGAGCTTGGTATCTACCCGTTAACAACCCAGCACGAGATGGACTGCAATAGGCGTGTGTTACATACCCATTCGAAAAGATAACTCCTTCTGCCGCTAAACGATCAAGATTAGGCGTAGGAATGTCCGTACAGCCATTAAACCCAACATCTGCCCATCCTTGATCATCAGTAAGCACAATAATGATATTTGGTTTCTTAACATTATCAGAAATGCGTGTTGTGGAAGGATGTTGCACAACGCATCCTACTAAAGTCAAAAAAAAGAATAGAGCACTCACTAGATTTTTCATCGATCACCAATTAGTTT
>QKIO01000119.1 GCA_003251015.1 Bacteroidales bacterium | reverse complement strand
TATGTTGGCCTCAATAAAGGCATGGCCGTTATCTAAGCGGTTGTTTTTATCATCAAAACGGTTACCAACCGCTCGTATTAAACCGGTTACCCCCGTGCGGTCAACAATCAGGCTTTCTACATTAATACTGCCATTGATGGTTACAGCTGAGGTTCCTGAAGTACTACGCGCTCCCTCGGTAAAAGCTTTGGGGATGGTTACTTTCATGTTTTTGATGTAAACCCCTTTCCATAGATTTGTCAAATCCTTACTGAAATCAGGATCTCCAATGGAACTTGCCGTTACATTGTCTTTGAAATCATCTGGCACCTTAAACTCAGGCGCATTTTTAGCATCGCTATTATCGATTATAATTGTTTCCACTTCGCATTTATAACCTGGTAAGAAGGCGAATTCAAAGGGTTTAACGTTGGTAAATTCGAGGTATAAATCTTCGAAATTGCTGGCGTAGGTATTAAATTTTAAGACATACGGTTCCTTAGAGCCTTTGTCGCCCTCGCGGTATTTAACAACAGAAGAGGTGTTAAAGGCTAACTCACCGGCCATGGTGATGCTTTTAAAACCCTTACAGTCAATGGTTACAAAGGTGGAGTCTGTTTTGCCAGATGTTAAGCCTTTAAATTTTAGATTATAACCTTTCTCTGTGCCAAAACTTAAATCGGCATCTTTTAATAAAAGCAAGTTAAAGTCGCCTACAATGGCTCCACTTTGAGAAATGGGCACCTGATCGGCCATGAAATATAGACTCTCGGTTTGTTTAATGGGTATTTTCATGTAGATGCTGGCCAAGGCACCACGTAGAGGGTCTATTTTTACTTCGCTTACATACAAGGCGTAACGCCTATCACCATTGGAGGGAATAACGCCATAGGGGAAGGTGCCCGAAAAACCGTCCACCACCGTTTTATAAGTTCCGTTGTCTTGTACCTTATCAACTACGCCATCTATTTTGGTTACGATGTTATCGACATTCTTGGTGATTGTTTCGACATTGGATAATAAGTCTAAACCCTTTACTGTTTCTTTGAGCTGAGCGTTTAGGGTGGCGCTCCACAAAGAAAGGATAAGTACTAAAGCCAGGCTATTTATTTTTTTCATAGTTTTTAATCGTTAAATGCAGTACAAGGGAATTGAAGTCTTGTAAGGTGTACAGGACAGATTCCTATTTTTTGATAACTGGCGTTCCTGTTGGGTTACTTGGTTAATGGTATTAATCATTAGTTTATAGTGTTATTCTCAATATGATCTGAATAATGTTATTCTTACTTTCTTTCGTTGATGAAAGAAAGTAAGCAAATAAATTACCTAGTTATTATTGCTACACTCTGTAGAGTTTCTAGTAAGCAAGACTCAACCCTCATTAAACGCAATAATTGTCTTGATGCAAAAAAAGAAACATATAATCACAATCATTCCTTTTTATTTAATTTACTCAGCGAGAAGTTGTAGGCGTAGGTGAAGTCGACAAACAACTCATTGACATTGCTATTAAACAAACTGTGTGTGGCATCGGCTTTTTTCTGCCGCCCGGCATAACGGAAATTCAAACTTAAATTATGGCTCTTCCCCAAAGTATAGGCATAGGTGTTAACCAGCGAATATAAAACCGCCGTGTTCACCTCCTGCTCGTAGTTATTGGCAGCGTTAGCCGCCAGTGAGATGCCTAGTTTTTTATCGAACGCCCGCGCTCCGGCACTGGCGCCATACCCCAAGTATTTAGAGTTGCCCGTTTGGTAATTGTTTTGATTGGCCGAGGTAAAAACAGCCAATGAGATGCCCGATTCTTTCCACAACACGTTGTACGAAAGGCCACCGTTGTACATCTCAGTACCTAAGCGCTGGTCGCCTTGTCCGTTATCGGCTTTTTGAACACTGCCATTGGTACTTAGGTTATGACTGATGCGATCGCTATTGAAAAGCACGTAACTAACACTGGCATTTAAGGTGTTGGTAACCTGTATGACGTTAGCGGTATCTAAGTAATAGTAGTTTTTTTCGTTATCTAAAAACTGCTCTTCCACCTGTTTGATGCGTGTGATGCTGTTAAACCCCGAGTACGCGGCAGATATCTGCCAACGTTCGGTGGGCGTAATGCTGATGCTAAAGCTGGAGGTAAACTGATTGTTGTTGGTTTCTTTTTGATCGTTTAAGTCGTTTTTCTGAAGACCTCCGGTGGCAGATAAACGAATTTTGTTTTGCCAAACACCGGTGGTGGCGTTAAGGGTGTAGTTTTCGTAGTCGTCGGCCACGTTATAGGCACCCATGGTGTAAAAATTAGGATCCACATGGTCGTAACCCAAGCCCAAGGTGGCTACTTTAAGGTTAAAGTCGGCACCCATCTTATAGGCGTTGTAGTAATAGGCTTTGTTTGGGTTTTCAATGGCAAAAAGAGGTTTTATAAACGGTTCTCCTTGTTTTACATCGTAACCGTTAACATTTTTCACCCAGGCCGACACGGCACCCTCGGCACGTAGGCTCACTACTTTATTAAGCTGTTTTTTAAAGCCAAGACTATAAACCATGTTTTCTTGAGGACTAGCATTGTGATAGGTAGACACCGAATCGGGAAAGGCACTGATGGAGCCCTCTTGGTCTTTGGCATAAAACACTATAAACTGCACGCTGTTGCCTTCTTTGTTATAATCCAACATCACACCGGCGGCATTACGGGCGTAGGTTGGTACCTTGCGGGTATCTAAGGGGTCGTATTCTACGGCATGTAAGAGCTGGCCACACATCATCTTCACGGCCAGTCCTTTTTCTTTCCAGTTGTACTCGGCCCCTCCGCCGGTAAACTTATGACCCGCCAAGGTATATGGCGAAAACGTGAGGTTACGCACCCCAGCGTGTAAGGTCAGGTTTTTATAAGTGGGGCTCACCCCAATAACATTACCCGGCTGGCCGGTTACAAACTTGCGGTTGGTATAAACAATAGAGAACGGCAATGCCCAGCCGTAGGCGTTGATGTTTACGTTGCCCGACACCATGTAGCTGTAGGGTGGGGTAGACACATTGCTCTCGCCATTAACATGGTAAAACTGATTGGTGAAACTTAAGCCTCCCGAAGTGGTGATGCCTCCCTTTTTACCTATCTTATCTATTTGCTGGGCTTGTAAGCTGATGCTTAGCAGCAGCAATAAAGGCCAAAACCTTAATTTATTCATGATTTAATACTGGCTACAAAGGTTAGAGATTCTACTGCTTGCTGGGATTAACCCCTTGTTTGTAACCATTTGGTTTGTTAATTTATTCATTGTATTGTTTAGGTTATTCGTAAGTGTTAGACTGCTATGTTACTGCTGGTACTCATTCCTATTCGTTATTTGAAACATCTATATTTATCTCCCGTTATGTAAGCAGGCTAGAGGCCTTGTGTTGTAAGATGGTGTGAGACGTCACGCCGAATGGTGGCTAAGCAAAATCCTGTATTTTTGCATCGTTGTGTTTAGTTAAAGTCTGATGTCTCGCTACTTGACCCTTGTATCTTTCTTTGCACTTAACCACGACTATTTGGGTTGTGATTTATGAGCCACTCTTGATACGCCTTTTGCGACCTAATAGCCTCTTCTTTGGCACGGGTTAGCTGCTGGGCAACCTCCGTTTCGTCTAGTGGTTTATCGAGCGCACGGATAACGCCATGGTCGATGAACACCTGCAACACCTCTTCATCTATGTTGTGAAAGTCGAGCTCCACGGTTTCTACTTTGCCCGTGTAGGCTGAATAAGCCTCTTTTGTACCAATGGTGGCTGGGTCTTTAAAACGTTTGTAAAG
>QKIO01000227.1 GCA_003251015.1 Bacteroidales bacterium | reverse complement strand
GAATGAGAAATTACGTAATAGTTCAATTTTACCAACTTTTACGTTTACGCCTTTCATCTTGCTATTGATCAAGCCAATTAAATCGCCCGACTCAACTTTATCCACCTTACCTAGGTTAATGAATAAACGACTGAAATCGCCATCCCTACCTCTTCCGCGATCGCGACCACTGTCTCTATCTCTGTCACGACCACTGTCTCTGTCACGTCCTCCATCACCTCTTTCACGACCACCATCACGACTGCTGCTCCTGCTGTCACGAGAGTCTCTGCCACGTCCATCTCTAGATTCTCTTGGCTCACGTGCGCTGCTGTAGATGTTTAAGTCTGGAGCATCCTTGTAATAATCCATGAAGCGGCTAAATTCCGTTGCCACAAATTGTTTAATAAGATCTTCATGATTTAGTGCAGATAACTTTTCGTAAATAGCAGGTAGGAAGTTATTTACGGGTGAGTTCTCTTCTAGTTCTGTTTTTTCAACCTTATCAATGAAGTATAAAAGTTGTTTTTCGCAAATGTCTTCAGCCTTAGGAACTAGTTTTTTGATGAAGGTTTTCTTTGCTATTTTTTCAATAGTTCTTATACGTCCTGATTCACGAGAGTGTATAATAGATACCGAAGTACCACTTTTACCTGCGCGGCCTGTTCTACCACTTCTGTGGATGTAGGCTTCGATATCATCTGGTAAGTTATAATTAATAACGTGGGTAAGTTCGTTCACGTCAATACCCCTAGCTGCCACATCAGTAGCTACTAATAATTGTAGGTGTTTCACACGAAAACGATTCATTACCAGGTCGCGTTGTGCTTGTGATAAATCGCCATGTAACGCATCTGCGCTATAACCATCAGACATTAGTTTGTCTGCAACATCTTTGGTTTCTTGACGTGTTCTGCAGAAAATAATACCGTAAACATCAGGTGTTACATCTACAATACGTTTAAGTGCTTTGTAACGATCACTGGCATGAACCATGTAATATTCATGAGTTACATTGTCAGCACCAGAGTTTTTAGATCCAACACTAATCTCAACCGTATCACGCATGTATTTTTTTGACATACGTGAAATTTCTTGAGGCATAGTGGCAGAAAACAATAATGTTTGACGCCACTCTGGTGTTTGAGCCATGATGCTTTCTAAGTCATCCTTGAAACCCATGTTTAACATCTCATCAGCCTCGTCCAAAATTAACCAACGTACATCGCCTAAAGCAATAGCCTTGCGGTTAATTAAGTCGTTCATTCTACCAGGAGTACCAACTACAATGTGAGAGCCGTTTTTAAGAGCTCGTATTTGAGTTCTTATCTCTGCGCCACCATAAACAGGAGTTACAACAAGGTTTTTAGTGTATTTTGAGAATGCTTCTAAATCTTTTGTGATTTGAAGGCATAATTCTCTTGTTGGGCAAAGGATTAGCGCTTGTACGTTCTTTTCGTCTGTTTTTACTTGCTGGATGATAGGAAGACCAAACGCTCCTGTTTTTCCAGTTCCTGTTTGTGCTAGGGCAATTAAGTCATTGCCGTAGTTTAGGATTTCAGGGATTGTTTTACATTGAATAGGGGTAGGGGTAACAAAACCCATTTCGCCAATTGCTTTCAGTACTTCTTCTGAAAGACCTGATTCTTTAAATGTTTCCATAAATAATTTTTATCCACCCAACCCCACGTTCGTAGCATATTGTATTCCCAATACTAGCGACAATTAAATTCTTCTGCCGAAGGTGACCGGAGTGGTCTGTTTTGAAGGCGCAAAGATAGTGTCTATTTTGGAGAATACGGCTAACTTTCTTTAAAGACTTGATGATGAGTGGTTAATTTATGTTAATGTGTTTGTAATGTGTTATTTTGCACATGGTTTGGGTTTGTTTAATTACTCTTTTTTGTTAAACAAAAGTGTTATTGCTAGTATTTCCGGTCTATTTCCTGTTCTTATGGGTGGTCCCCATGTTCCAAAACCGGTGCTTACAATAAAGTGGGAGTTCTCTTTTTTGAGGTATCCGCTGCTTAGTTCGAACAGATGTTGGGTGACAAAGCCAAATGGCCATAATTGTCCGTGGTGAGTGTGTCCACTTATTTGCAGGTCTATCTTGGCTTGGGTTGCTTTGTCCAGTTGCCATGGTTGATGATCGAGTAGTATGATGGGTTTTGTGTGGTCTAGGTGAGTGCTTAATTCAATTAGTTCCTTTCTGGGGATGCCTGTGAAGTTTGTTTTTTCTCGGTCTTCTCGGCCTACTATATAAAAAGCACTGTCAATTAATACGCTGGAGTCTCGTAATATTTTAATTCCGTGTTGTTCAAGGTATTTTACGGTACGTTCAGCGCCACCAATGTATTCATGGTTGCCTGTGATACCCCAGGTTCCATATTTTGCTTTTAGTTGTTGTAGGTGTTTTCCTAGGTTGTGTTTGATTACGGGCTCTACATCTTCATCCACAATATCTCCCGCTAGAAGTATGATGTCAGGATTAAGACCGTTTATTGTGTTAATTAGTTTTTGACTTTTGCCAGTGTTGATAATGGTGCCTAGGTGTATGTCTGAGGCGGCAACAATCTTTAGTGAGTCGAGGTTGTTAGCGTTTTTGTTGATGTTTAGTGTGATGCGGTTTATTTTGGGGTTCCATGCGTTGATGAAGCCAAGAGATATGATTAAAAGCGTGATGCATGTGATGCTTATTCCTGTAATTGTTTTGAGTTTGATGTAAGCTATAGAGTGCGGAGGTGGTAAGAATGAAAAACTCACGTTTACTAACCTAATGATATCGGTAAGTGCTATTAGTAGGGTTAGGTAGAGCATTCCTGCAAACCAAAAGGCGCCCATCCAATGGAGTGAGTTTGAGATAGGGTTGTACCAAACGTGTTCTAGGAACCGACCGAGTGGGTAGGCTATGGTTAGGATTAGGATAAATAGGCTGAAAAGTGTTTTGTATTTTGGGAATCCTTCTAGAGCTTGAATGCCACGTGTATATATGTAGTAGTTGGTGATTAAATGGACAGATAGTATAATACTTACAAAAACTATAATGCTTAGGTATTTCATAATTGTTTGTTTTGATGTCAAAAGTAAACACTTGAGCTGTATTTTGGTTGCAATTCAAGGTTAATGTTGCTGAATTCTTGTTAATAATTATCCTAGTTAAAGATTTTGTGTGTCGGTTGATTATTGCATACAAGAACTATGTGTATTGTGTGTTTGTTATTGTATTGAAATACAATCGGATATATATAGATCTTCTTTTGTTGTTGTTAAATAATATATAAATAGTGTAATATGTTTTGATTTTATATATATAGTTTGTATGTTTGTGGTGTTGTTCTTGTTTATTTAACTTAAAAAGAATAAGTTAAAAGCATACTGTAATAATATAAAATATACAATATGAAAAATATAACATGTCCGGTTTCGTTTGGTAGGGTGGAGGCAAGTTTGCCTCGTGTGACTGCATTTTTTGTAGTGTTACTTATGGGTTTTTATTTCTTAGTAGACTCTTGGGTTGTTTTGGCATTTTTAGTTGTAGATTTTTTTATTCGTGGTTTTGTGTCCTCAAAATATAGTTTGTTGGCGCGGTTGTCGGTAAAAGTTGTTGATGCTCTTAGTTTGCGTGGTGCTTTAGTTGGGAGTGCGCCTAAGGTTTTTGCGTCTAGATTGGGGTTTGGTATGGTTGTCGCTATTTTTCTATTATTTTTCTATTGCATCTTCTTGTAGGTGGAAGTGTTCCTTTATTATTGGGAGTGGTGTTGGTGGTTTTGGCGTCTTTAGAGGGTGTTTTTGGATTTTGTGTTGGGTGTTATGTGTATTCGTTTCTAGTTTTACCTTGGTTGAGAAATGTTTAGGGGTGTGTTTTTGTCGTTACTATTGCTGTGATAGCTTTATCGTATGTTGTGATTTTTTTTAGGTGTTGGTTTTTGGCTTGTTTTTGTGTAAATGATGTTATCTGATTTTAAAATGCAACTATCTGAAATATAGGGTAAAGCATTTTTTGCGCTTGCTTAATGTTTTGATTTTAAGTGTTTGTCACTATTATTTTGTTTTTGGTCAAATAAAATGGCTGTTACAATAATATTTGTGTATATATCGGAAAATCAAAATTATAGCTATGAAACAGTTTTTTGTGTTAGTTCTGATGGTG
>QKIO01000230.1 GCA_003251015.1 Bacteroidales bacterium | reverse complement strand
AGATCTAAAAAATAAAATGACGGCTGCTTTAAATGGCTTTTCGGGTGATGATTTAAAGGTGCACATGAAAAACGGCCTTGTTTATGTGTCGATGGAGGAAAAATTATTGTTTCAATCGGGAAAGTATGATGTTAATGCGCAAGGCGCTGATGCTCTTAAGAAAATTGCAGCCGTTTTAGCTCAAAATAAAGAAATTGATGTGATTGTAGAAGGTCATACTGATGTGGTGCCTTACAAAAGTCAAGTATTGCAAGATAATTGGGACTTGAGTGTTAAACGAGCAACTTCGGTGGTGCGCATCTTGCTTACCAATGCAGCCCTTGAGCCTAAACGCATTTCGGCCACGGGAAGAGCCGAGTTTTTGCCGTTAGTTGATGGTGCGACCAAAGAGGCTTATCAAAAAAATAGACGTACCGAAATTATCTTAACCCCTCAGTTAGATAAATTATTGAATTTATTAGAATCTCATTAATGGGATCTTTGCGCTCGTTACTACTCAATGTGCAAGCCTTGTGTATGGCTCTTACAGTAAAACGAGTGTTAAATGTGCTTAAAAAGATTCTATGTTATGGTATAAGTTGGGCAAGTCAACAACCACGGGTTGTGGGTTTGCCCATTTCTATTAGTATTGAGCCAACAAGTATTTGTCAGTTAAGATGCCCCGAGTGCCCAACAGGTATGGGAGTTTTAAAACGGAGCAGAGGGTCTATCGAACTGCAACATTTTAAAAAGGTGGTTGACGAATTGTCACCATATCTTATCTACCTCAACCTGTATGTTCAAGGAGAGCCTTTTATGCATCCTCAATTTGATGTGTTGGTTCGTTACGCGAGGTCAAAAAGTATTTACACCTCCACTTCTACCAATGGGCATTTCATTAATGCGGTTATGGCTCATAAAATAGTAGAAGCTGGTTTAACACGTCTTATATTTTCGTTGGACGGCATTACACAACAATCCTATACAAAATATAGGCGAGGGGGAGATGTGGAAGTTGTCAAACAAGCTATTCGCGATGTGGTAGCCGCTAAAAAACATCACCGTAAACGTTTTCCTCTTGTGATTATTCAATTCTTAGTTTTTAAGCACAACGAACATGAGATGGACGATTTAGTTCTACTTGCTAACAATTTAGGTGTGGATAAAGTGGAGTTTAAATCTGCTCAGTTTAATGATTTCGGTTTTGGTGAAGTAGAAGAGCCCGAAAACGCTACATACGCTCGTTATTCAAACCGTATGTTAAAACACCCCATGCGTAATAGGTGCTGGCGTATGTGGCAAGCGCCCGTTGTAACGTGGGACGGAGCCGTGTGTCCATGCTGTTACGATAAAGATGCTGAATGGTCTTTTGGAAATGCGTTTCAAATACCCATCGCTAAGTTATTACATTCGCCAAGCTATAAAGAATTTGCCAGCAAAGTTTTTGTGGATAAGCAGCAACTTAATATGTGTCATAACTGCCCCGAAGGAAGAGGTTGGTTTTAAGGTGTTAGCAAAAAAAAAAAGGATGTTATTGTTAACGTCCTTTTTTGTGAGTTTATGATGGTTTTAAACCGTTAGTACATCCTTTTCTTTTTTAACGTACATGCCATCAATATCGCGAGTGAAATCATCGGTTAGTTTCTGAACCGACGCAATACAGTCTTTCTCTAAATCTTCAGACAAGCCGTCTTTTCTCATTCGCTTAAATTCTTCGTTGCTATCCCGACGTATATTGCGTAAGCCTACTTTGGCATCTTCACATTCTTTTTTAACCTGTTTCACCAAGTCACGACGACGCTCTTCTGTTAAAGGGGGGATGTTTATCCTAATGTATTCTCCGTTATTACTGGGGTTCATCCCTAGGTTGGCTGCCATAATAGCTTTTTCGATAACAGGAATTAATGATTTTTCCCATGGCTGTATTGCTAAAGTGCGTGCGTCTGGAGTGTTCACGTTAGCTATCTTAGGTAAGGCTGTTAAATTGCCATAATAATCTACCATTACTGAGTCAAGCATTTTTGGATTTGCTTTTCCTGCACGTATTTGTCCAAGGGTTGTATCTAAGTGCTCAAGTGCTTTAACCATTCGGTCTCTAGCATCCTCTAATATTAATTCAATTTCTTCTTGCATATTAACAAACAATAAATGCGTTTTAATTTAATCAAGTGCAAAAATATAAAACTTTACCATAAAGAAAATAGCTAGGCATATCTGGCAGATGGGCCTAACTTCAAATTTATGCGTAATTATTCGTATGTGGTCTCTTGTACCACTTCTATCGGGAGGTTAAAATAGATTGCCGTTCCTTTGTTTTCTTCTGAGATCATCCATAACTCACCACCCAATATTTCCACCAGTTTTTTCGATAAACTCAAGCCGATGCCTACACCCCCAAATTCACGCGAGGTACTTTGATCTAATTGTCTAAAGCGCTCAAATACGAGAGTTTGATCCTTGGTCGAAATGCCAATACCACTGTCTTCTACGTAAAAAAGGTATTGATGAATGCCATACGGTCTGCAACCGTAATTAATAAAGCCACTCTTAGTAAATTTTAACGCATTGTCGATGAGGTTAAGCATGATCTTTTTTAACAACAGTTCATCTGTAACCATGCTGTCGTACTGATCTTTGATTTCCCAGTTGCCTGTAACTTCTATGTCTGTCTTATTGCTTAGTTCACGATGAGCCCTTGTGTGATTTCGTAGGGTCATAAAAAAATTAGGCAGGTTCACACTTGAGAAGTTGGGTTGATTAACTAATTTCTCCACATTAGTATAGTCCAAAATGCGGTCAATCATTTCTAGTAATTGTGCCCCATTAGTGTGAATTTGTTCTGCGTAACTTTTGTATTGCGGGTCGGTGTTATGTGCGGTTAATATGTTTGAAAAGCCTATAATGGCATTTAGCGGTGTCCGTAACTCGTGTGAGATGGATGTAAGGAAGTTATTCTTTACCTCAACTGCAGCCAATGCCTCTTTTTTTGCTTTTATAAGTTCTTGCTCGTATTGTTTTTGATTAAATGCATCATGAAGATTAAATACGAAATACTCTGGCGTACCAAATTCATCCATTATCTTTCGAATATGGCAATCCACAGATATGTACTTTCCTGATAGGTGTTTTAGTCTAAAGTAAATCGAATTTAAATCTTGAAGTTCATTGTTGTTGATGCAATCCCATAATTGGTTCACATCTTCGGGATGCACTAAATTATAAAAATTAGAGACTTTCCAAAACTCAACTGGGTAACCGAGTGTCTCTATAACTGATGGACTGATAAACTGGCAATTCATGCCGTCATCAAAAAGAACTTGTATGTAAGAGGTGTTCTCTGCCAAACATTTAAAGTGATCTTTTTGAGTTGTCAGTGCATCCATCACCTTACGTTCTGGATCAATATTTTTTAATATAGTGAAATATTGTTTCTCTCCTTCCTTGTAAAATAAGGTGAAGGTAGCTTCTAGGCGTATGGACTCTTTATTTTTGGATTCTAATACAACTTCTAATGAATCAAATGGATGGTGGTCTGTTAAGGTGTGTAGTAAACGTTGAATCTGATGAAAAGAGTAGGCCGTAAAGAAGTGCTCAACTGACTTGTTCTTTAGTACAGAACTGTCGTGCCCACTTAATGTAACAAATTCATTACTTAATTGAATTATAGTTGCATCTTGTGATAATACAATGTGTGAGTAGAGTAACAAACCCTCTTTTTTGCTAGTTGAAACAGTTTTATCCTTGCTTTCTTCCATGCGAGAGCGTATTGATTTAAATATTCTCATGTGTGTGAGTAAATGTAGGGCGTAAAACTAGTAAATAATTTGAGTTTTTACACTTCATGTATTTCATTTTGTAA
>QKIO01000121.1 GCA_003251015.1 Bacteroidales bacterium | reverse complement strand
ACCACATTCTCTACGTGATGTGTTTGTGGAAACATATCAACAGGCTGAATACGTGTGACCTTATATTTTTCGTCCATTAACTGCAAGTCGCGGGCTTGAGTAGCCGAGTTACAACTCACATACACTATTTTGGCTGGCGCAGCATTAAGTAATGTGTCTACCACATCGGTATGCATCCCTGCTCTTGGTGGATCTACAATAATAACATCTGGTTGCCCATGTTCATTAATGAAATCTTGGTTTAACACATCTTTCATATCACCAGCAAAAAATTTTGTGTTGGTAAGGCCGTTAAGTTGTGAATTAACCTTTGCATCTTCAATGGCCTCTGGAACGTATTCAATACCAATGACTAGTTTGGCTTGTTTGGCAACGAAGTTCGCTATAGTTCCGGTGCCAGTGTATAAGTCATATACGATTTCATCTCCCTTAAGGTCGGCAAAGTCGCGCGTGACTTTATATAACACATACGCTTGATCTGAATTGGTTTGGTAAAACGATTTTGGTCCAATCTTAAACTTCAGATCTTCCATTTGCTCAAAGATATGATCACGTCCTTTAAATAGCACGATCTCTTGATCGGTAATGGTATCGTTGGCTTTGCTGTTAATCACATACATCAATGATGTGATCTCTGGGAAATTTTTTGTTATGTGGTTTAATAACGCTTCGCGTTTGTCTTTGTCTTCGTAATATAAGGTTAATATAATCATAACCTCGTGGGTGGATGTGGTACGTACAATGAGGGTACGTAAAAACCCTTCTTGCCTTTTTAAATCAAAAAAGCTCAGGTCGTGTTTGAAAGCATATTCCTTAATGCTTAAACGAATGGCATTTGATGGTTCTACTTGTAAGTGACAGTGGTTTACGTCTACAATTTTATCAAACATACCAGGAATATGAAAACCAGCCGCATTCATTTGTACAATCTCGTCATTAGAAGCTAACTGTTCGTTGGTGAGCCATTTCTTATTAGAGAAGGTATATTCTAGTTTGTTTCGGTAGTATTGGGTGGCTTCAGAACCAATAATGGCTTGATGTGTTGGAAGTTCTATTTTGCCAATGCGTTGAAGATTACTCAACACCTCTTTTTCTTTATATTGAAGTTGGTAGGAGTAGGGTAAGGCCTGCCATTTGCAGCCGCCACAAGTGCCAAAATGCTCGCAAAATGGTTCCTGGCGTATGTCGCTGTATTTATGAAAAAAAACAGGGTAACCCTCGTAAAAACTCTTTTTCTTTTTATTAACCTGTATGTCTACTATGTCACCAGGTACTACGTTTTGAACAAATACTACTCTATCCTCAACTCTACATAGCGCTTTACCTTCGGCTGCTACGTCTGTAATTTCCACCATTTTCAACAATGGTTTGTTTTGTCGCGATCTTCCCACTCTTATCTATATTAAGGCTACAAAAGTAAGTAATTATTCCCTCCTTGTGGTATTTGAATGATCAAAAATGAAGCGTGCATATCGCTAAAAAAAATAGACCGCCTTGATTAGGCAGTCTATTTTGTTATTTTTTTTTGCTAAACGGGTTCTCCTCAAATGAATTTGGGTTCATGGCAGCACCTCTTGGTTTATCTGGAGGTGTTGTTTCATCCGTCATCATAATGAGCGAAATCTCGTTATCGATCTTATGCTCTGTTAGTTCTGGTGATATATAAGATTTCTTTTTTTGCATTTTTCAAAGTAATTCTCACAAAGATATTATTTTATTAATAATTTGTGTGTTTCACTTCTTTCTTTTGTTATAATTTTCACTAATACCACTCCTTTGTAGGGGCTATGCACTTGATTCGTGTGTCCTGATTCTATTGTGCCTTCTTGCAATTTCGTGCCAGACACATTATACAACTCATACTTTATAGCGTTTAAGTCTCTAACATTGATGTAAATATCTTGGTTTTTATTGTAAACCGTACATTTATTATCAGGTGTTATCTTGCTAATGTCTGTGGATATTAATTTAGTAATGTGTAAAACAAATCTCGTTTTATTGGTCGTTGTTGAGCCCGTTGTGGTAAATAAGTATTCATCATTAACGCTCAATTCATTAAACGTAGCATTCAACTTGTCTTCTATTTCTATTTTTATGTTGTCTGTGAAGTTTAATACCTCTAGTAGTTTTATTCTGTAATTACCTGTGTTTTTAGCGTTAAATGCTAAGGGAATACTTCTGGTTGGTGCGTAACTAGGATAGCCATCGATGGCATAGAATTTTCCACTAGTTTCATGCACTGAGAAAAGCTCTAACGCAGCTGTTCCTGCTGTAAATTTCTTTTCAGTATCATAAACATCAAACAACCCTTCTTCTTTGGCTGCGGGGAGAAATATAGCTACAAACTCATCAGCTGTGTTTAATGAATTTATTCCTGCTAATCTGATTTGAGGATTAGTCGCTTTGCCAGCCTTTAGAAAGGTGTAGTTAGACGACACTCTTGCAGTTTTAGGAACTGTAAACGTTCCGTTTGTTTGACTTAGGTTTACCTGTACCCAAAACGAATGTAAAGAAGGTATGTGACTGGGGTAGGTTGGGTTTACATTGGTGCCAACATGACTTTCGCCATTGTAACTTCCATATAAGTCTAGGTGTTCGTTAAATAGGTAAAACACATTATCCATCTCTGGAGATTTAGTACATAAATCAAAATCAATAGAGCAAGGGTAAGGATTACCTGCCAAATTCCAACCATAATTATTAGGAGACGCCTGTCTTACTGCTGCAAAAGGATAACTATTGGCATTATTAACAGCTCCCTTAAAATGAATGATATCACCTGCGTAGCCATAAGTAATATACCCTTGTCCCGCATTCATAGTCTCCGATGGAGACATTACATTCCAACTTGCGGTAGTGGCATTACGTTTGTATATTTCATCAGTTATGCCTGTATTGTTTTGTGTAGCACCTGCTACTGGACTAGAAATGTAATATCCCTTGCCAGTAGTGGATAGTTTTTGTTGTATATCTACGGTTGCTCCAGGTTGGATAGTTAAGGTGCCGTTGTTTAGTAGATTGGCATTGCCTACGCTTGCGGTATTTGATGATTTTAGTACTAGTGATTTTGATACTTGGAGTGTTCGAGTTGCTGCAATATCTATTTGCATTCCAGCACCTATGGTACAGTTATTTACGGACGCATTTGATGTTGCTATATTAGGGGTATTTCCAACACCTTCTGGTATTATAACACTAGTTGCGACTGGTACCGTTCCGCTAGCCCAATTACCTCCTGTAGCCCAGTCTCTCGAAATGGCTCCTGTCCATGTGTCGTAATCGTCTGTGGTAAAAGAGGTGATTTGAGTGATGGTTTGTTCGCCTCCAGTAGCAGAGTTCTCAACGGCAAGTACAGTAAAGTCGATAAGCGAAAGGCTTGGTAAGTTTGAGTCTGGAGTAACCGTAATAATTGTTTTGGCAGCGTTTATAGAAGCGGTAAATGGAATATCAACCCCTAAATTTTGTAATGTAATTAAGGAAGCAACGTTTGCATCAGTAATAATGGTTCCATCGGTCATACGAATAGCCACGTCGTAGGTCGCAGTTAGCGGTATGTCCACACCAGTGCCAGTAGCTCCATTTAGAGGGTAAAAAGTAGTAGTAGGTATTGGGAGGGCGGTGGTAAATCGCCATTGATTCACATCACTAATACCTCCAAAATTGGCGCCTGTAGCAGCAGATTTTACATAACCCGCATCAATAATCACATAATAAGTAGCGCCTTCTACAAAGTCAGAGTGGGTCACTGTTAGTGTTGCACCACTTATATTTACATTGGCATGAACAGTTGGGAAAGATATAAATTCAACGCCACTAGAGTTGTAGATATAAAAACGACCAGAAGAGCCAGCA
>QKIO01000291.1 GCA_003251015.1 Bacteroidales bacterium | reverse complement strand
GCTTGCATGGCCGAGATGATGACTTTTTCGCCTGCAGCCCCTTTAAAAGTTATAGGGTTGCCTGAAGTTCCAGAATTGGCAGGCGTTAAGGTTTCTTCATACGTGCCTGCGTGAATGATAACTATGTCGCCAGCCAAAGCTACATTGGCTGCTTTTGCGAGAGTGAGGTAAGGGGCTGTTGTATGACCAGCATTGTTGTCATTACCCGATTTGCTTACGTGAATTTCACGTGCTAGGAGAGAAGAGCTGCTAAGAAGACTTGTAGCCATTAGCGAGATCAAGAGTGTTGAACGTAGAATCATTAAATCAGTGTTTACTTGAGTGTTTATTTATTACAAATAAGCGTGAGGATGGTTAACAAAATAATAACATATTCGCTATCGAATACAGAAAACATTATTTGCGCGTTTTTAGAAAATTATAACAATAAGTAGAATTTGATTTAAAAGATGTACTTTGTGTATACTAATGGTTTTTATGAAAAGAGATTATTCGTAGGGTTACAGTAGTAGTTAAATTTTTTATGGCTCATTAAAAAATTCATTATTATGTTTTGTTTATTTTTTAGGGTTTCCCTTGTGCTCATTATTTGTTCCTAAATATAGGATCTAATTCTTTACAACTGATAATTTTTGGGTTAATGGTTAAGGTTGTGTAAAAAAATCACCAACCTATATCCTATTACAATAATACTTTAGCTTCGATCTCATTGTTCGAATAACAGGCAGGAGTTAAGAAAGAGAATTTTTATTTATTGTTTTTTTTAGCTTTACATCCAATCTAAAAATAAGTAAGCTAAGATTTCAATAATCTACACCCCAAGAATACCATGAACGATCAACTCTTTGAATCTTTATTCAAAACGTACCATCACGAACTAGGCAAATATGCCATGAAGTATATGCGATGTACTGAATCGAGCAGTGATGTGGTACAGAATGTATTTATTCGCATTTGGGACAAAAGAGATGATCTTAAAGACGTTACTAACTGGAAATCATACTTGTTTTTCTCGGTGCGTAATGCATGTATCGATGTGTTGCGAAAGCGAACAAATGATATTGAATTGGTTGATGACCTAATGATTGAACAGGATATCAACCAAGGGGCTTCGTTTTTGGAAACCGGTGAATTAGAAAACTACATTGAACAAGCATTAAAGACACTACCCAAACAGTGTTATGCCGTTTTTTCATTAAGGCGTTTTGAGGGTTTAAGTACCAAACAAGTGGCGGAAGAATTAAACATATCAGCAAAGACAGTTGAAAACCAACTCACAATAGCATTAAAAAAGATAAAAGAACATCTCGCTCAATTTGGTTTACCTTAACCCTTGTTGTAGTTCAACAAAAAGTATTTAAAGAAATGACGTTTCTCTTTGGGGGGTAAATGTCTTTTTTGCGTCTGATTGTTAAAGACCCAAAGATTATGGAACTCATAAAAAAAATAATCACCCAGAGTGCAACGGAAGCCGAGCAAAAACAGCATCAACAAATGCTTGCCCAAGAGGACTACAAAAAGGAGTTTGACGCCTATCAGAAGATATGGCACAAAAGTGCATGTGTATTTAATGAATATAACGTTAACACCAACGAAGCTTGGTATCAATTAGAAAGGCAAACTACCAAACGAGCTAAATCAACACAAACAACCTCATCGTCTATGTTTAAATGGATGAAATATGCAGCAGCTATTATCGTGTTAGTTACTGGTTCGTACTATTTATGGCAATATCAAACTTCCAGTATGGTAATGAGTGCATTTCATTCAAGTGAGGTCAGCAAAGAGCTTACCTTAGCGGATGGCACTATGGTGATACTTAACCGAAATTCGTCGTTGGAGGTAATGGATGGATTTAACAACCACGACCGAAGGGTTATTCTTAAAGGAGAAGCCTTTTTTGAAGTCGCCAAAAATAAAGACAAACCCTTTATTATAGCCTGTGATGGCACCGAAACAGAAGTGTTGGGCACTAGCTTTAATATCTACTCTAATGCCTTAACAAATACAGTAGAGTTAAATGTGGCAACTGGTTTGGTTTCATACAAACATAAAAACCTACTTGTAAGTGATGAAGAAGAGAGCGTTGCAGCAGGTGAGAGTTGTATCTACGATAAAGAAACGGGTGAGCTTAAGAAAAGTAATTCGACCAGAGCAAACTATCTATCGTGGCAAACAAAAAACATCACTTTTAGTAATACCAACATTACCGAAGTGTGCCATATATTGAGCCATGACTTTAACCAGAATGTGGTTTGCCGAGGCGAGAATCTTAATAAGGTATCCATAACCGTTGCCTTCAGCAACCAACCGCTGGCTACCATATTGGACGTGATTTCCATAGCCGTAAATGCCAAAGTGGTTGAAGAAGAATCAGCCATGGTTTTAATCATTGAATAAGTACCAACTATTTATACTACGTAAAAATAAATGGCCACCAAAATGGTCATAGTAGAATTGAACAACCCAAATGCTTGAAATACTCAAAAATGAATACAACTAAATCCTACCTCAAACACCGATTAGTGGCATTGCTTAAATGCTGGATGCTCGCCTTTGCTTTATTAACCACAACCTCTATGAATTTATTTTCGCAAGAGGCAACATCTGGTGAAGCAACAAGCATCAAAACCAAAGATATAGAGAATAAAAGTGTTAGAGAGATATTTTCTATTCTCGAAACACGTTATGCTCTAAAAATTGCATTTCAGGAAGGTGATAGCACCTTTTATCAACCCGTGGCATTGCCCGATGCCAAAACAATTAGCCTGCCCGACTTACTCAAGGTGCTTGAAAAGAATATCCCTTATAACGTGATTCATAAAAATGGATATATCATCTTTCAGAAAAAGAATTTACAGAAAAAATACATCCTAAAAGGAAACGTAAAAGATGCTAATTCTGATCAAAAACTAGTGACGGCATCGGTGTACATAAAGCAAAGTGGCCAAGGCTTATTAACGGATGACAACGGCGCTTATACTTTTGAGTTAAAACCAGGCTCATATGACGTGGTGGTCAAGTTTATGGGTTATAACGATAAGGTGATACACATAAACCTATACGATGATCAAACCCTTAACACTAAATTGGAGGAGAATTATTATAGCATCTCTGAGGTAGACATCACTGCGACACGTACCATCGCTAACAACTTTGAAGTGGGACGCACCATTGAAAGGCTAGACTCGAAAGAAATTGGCAGCGTCACAACGGGTAATGTTATGGACGCCTTGCACGCACGCATACCTGGGGTGTGGGCAACCAAAATATCTGGCGCACCAGGCGATCACATGAAAATTAGAATTCGAGGCATAAACTCAATCAATGGCAGTGTAGACCCTTTATACATTGTTGATGGCGTACCTATTCCTAAGGTTAATTTCAACAGCTTAGGCATATCCGACTTAAACTCAAGCGATATTGAGAGCATGACCGTTTTAAAAGATGCGGCATCAAGCGCTATATATGGATTTCAAGGAGGAAACGGGGTTGTCATTATTAAAACTAAATCGCCAGGAGGTAAACCCACTTTTACAGTACAACAAAAAACGGGAGTGCAGATGTTTAAAACCAAACGATATAACACAAGTGGAACCTACGATTTCTTACAAACATTTAATTTGGCTGATGCCAACTTAAGAACACAATACTATACAAATTATCGTAGCCAACATCCTTATTATACTTTTTCGTTAGACGATAAGAATTGGCAGGAAGAGATTTTTAGAACGGGGGTGATGACAGAATATGAATTTAGCGCTAAGGGGGGAGCTAAAGGATTAAACTACTATGCCTCAGTAGCGCACCTAAATCACGATGGAATTATTAAAAACAGTAATTACATAAAAAACAATGTTTTGATAAACCTCTGTTACACCATCAACACCAAAGGAAGTATAGGTATTAACTACCGCGGTGCTACCGAAGACAACAACAACAACCTAGATACTTACTACGGCAACCCGCTAATTTTTCAAGGCATTAACACCGCCCCTTATGCGGGCTCAGAGCCAAAAACTGGTTTGACATATAGGCCCATAGATAAATTACTTTATCCGCAAGAAGGTATTATTCATAAAGGAGGAGCAGAAGACCTAATAAACAACTTCAAACAAATACAGACCATAAATTCAAATTCAGCTATTATAAACGGAAACTACGAACTCATTAAAAACCTACATCTTAATGCTTCAGTTTCGTATAGTAGGAAAGATTACAAATACAAGTATGAAGAAATAGACAATACCGGTAATGAACTTAATCAACTAACTGGACTTTCAGGTTATTTACAATCTACAGAGCAAGTTAATTTTATCAATTACAACGCCGAACTATCGTACAAAATTAACATCAACAACCATGAATTGAAATTATTTGGAGGTTATCGTGATTACATGGATAATGTGTATTGGCTAATTGACTCGACAAGTTATGACACCAGAATTCTAGAAACCATGCCACAAATTTATCCACGTGGTTCGATGATAATATATAATGATAGGGGTTCGATGACCCGTACGTTGCGATCAGGCTACTATCATGCAAACTATAATTACAACCAGAAATACACCCTCTCTTTTGCAGGTAATTACAGTGCTTTGTGTGAAATGGATAAACATGTAGTATCTGCATTTTTCCCTTCGACAGCAGTCAATTGGGATGTTTCAAAAGAAAAATGGTTAAGTGGGGTAGAAAAGCTAAATGCGTTAAACCTATATGTAAACTGGGGCAGGTAGGTAACTTTCCGTTAAACGGATTAGCAAACGATTTGTATTCAACCCGTTCTTTTAGCGATGCTAGCTCAACAACAACACAAACCTATCTAAATAATCTTGGCAATCACTCACTCACACACGAAATATTAACAGAAACTAACCTTGGTGCAAAAATAACCATACTTAATCATCGCTTATCAGTAGGTGCCGATTACTATACAAAAGTGAATAGTGACTTAATGCTAATAAGGGAAGTCCCTAGTTATTATGGTGGTGGCAAGATGATGATTAATGCTGGCGAGATGCATTCATCAGGAATAGAGCTAAGCTTTGAGGCCACTCCCATCAAAACAAAGAACTTTTCGTGGTACATGCGAGGCGATTACAGCTCGAATAATCAATATGTATCAAAACTAGATTCATCGCTCTATTTCTATAACGAACTGGATTACATACCTGACTTTATTGTGGCCGAAAACCAACCCTTAGGCTCTATAATGGGGTATGAGTTTGTTGCTTTATACGATGCTACAAACGAGAATCAAAAACAACTTATAGAAGAAGGAAAAGTCTATCAAGAGAGAGGTGCCCTTTACACCCGTTACGACCAATCAACCAATGAAGAACGACAAATAGGCAGTAAAAGCACTCCCGCTGTAACCGAAAAGGATAGAGTACCTATTGGCAAATCAATTCCCGACTTTACGTTTAATTTTATGAATTCGTTTCAATACAAGAACTTTCAGTTGGATATGTATTGGTACGGTGTGATAGGTGTAGATAAATACAATGCCACCAAAGCATCCACTTATATGTCAGCTGTTAATGTTGATGTTTACAATGCCATGCAAGATGGATATAACAAAGGTGCCGACTATTATCGCACCAGCACGTTTTACAATTAATCCTTTTTTGTAGAAGATGCAAGTTTTATACGGCTAAAAAGAATTAGCCTAAGCTATTATCCTCAAAAAAAATGGTTTAACACGGTAACTCCTGAATTGTGTTTAGCCCTCGAAAATATGATTACGCTAACTAAATATGGAGGTTACGACCCAGAATCAACGATCTATACCGACAATAACTTTTCGGATAACGCCTTGGACATGGGCGCCTATCCTCTATCAAAAACCATCCACCTCTCAATTAAACTGACCTTATAATACAGCACATATGAATATTTCAAACGATAAATCAAAAACGAGAGGTCTTAAAGCATCTGGTTTAGGGTTACTTCTAATCATCACTATATCAAGTATTAGTTGCCGAGATGAGTTTTTCAAGGAGGTAGAAGACTTGAGCGATTTAAGTACTAATGAGCAGTTGAACTCATTACTTAAAGGTGCAAAAGCAGGATTTAACGATACTTATTATTGGACGAGCTTTTGGCAAATATCGCAACATGCGGACGAGTTTATCTATTACGTAGCCCAAGACTATGGTGGCTCCGATGCTGCTGAATACGGGTCTCCGTATGATTTAAGTAGCAATATAGAAAATGCAAATTCATATTCACGAGATTGGAATCTGGACACTACAGATGACTACTACAAATCATTGTATAAAAATATCATTTCATTAAACAAAGTAGTATCACAAGACAATGGAGTGTACCCAGATGAGGAGTACAAACACATTCTTGGCGAAGCCTATTTATTTAGAGCATATTCGTATTTTATGCTCACCCGTGTTTACAATGACATTCCTCTTATCAATGACCTCGAAGTTAGTTACGATGTAAAACTCTCGACATCCAATGTTGTTTATGAGTTTGTAATTAGTGATATCATGTCGGCTATTGCTATGTTACCTACAAATGCAACAACAGACCGCCCATACACAAGTTTAGTCGCCAAGGCTCTCCTATCTCAGGTGTATTTATGCATGGCAGGTTACCCTGTTAATGACATTGCAAATACCAATTAGCATCTGATGTCTGTCAAGAAATAATCAACTCAAAACAATTTAATTTAGAACCTGATTTTAAAACACTCACCACACTTAAAAACGGTATAGAATGTATATTCCCTTTGTATATAGACTATTGCGATTTTCCACAGTCATCCTCATCCAGTCAACCCTCACGAGTGGAAATAAACTATTTCAATGCATACCCAGCAAGTTATAGAAAAAGAATGCTTATAAACACGCTCTATTATGGTTTACCAACTGAAAGTAATTCCATCCTAAATGATTTACAAACAGCTGCTCCATTGATGTTTGAAATACAATCCATCCCAAACAACAATGAATATAGGTATGTAAATAGGTTTAACCTGGCCTGCAATAAGTACAATATTAAGTACGATGTCAAAAAAATACAAAATTATTGTATTAGCGTCGTTAGATATGCGCACGTATTATTAACATATGCAGAATGCAAAGCCCGAATAAATGACGTTGATCCATCAGCGTACGAAGCGGTTAATGCCATTCGACGTAGAGCTAACAAAAAAAACATGAACACCCCATCAAACATTGATTTGCAGCCCAACTTAAGCAACCAAGAGTTTTTAGACGAAGTATTGAAGGAAAGACGCTGGGAGTTATGTGCTGAACCCGAAGGAAGATGGTTCGACATTGTTAGATTACACATTTTGGAAGAGGTGAATGCAAGTCGTCATCCAGAGGATGTTCCTTCAGAAATGATGTCACCAGACTTTCCTTACACTAACTATTTCGCCAAAATTCCATTGAGTGAATTTTACCTTAATCTAAACTTAAAAAATTAAATCTCACAGTATGGATATCTTTAAATCATATTTAGCAATAACAGCAATCGTTGTGATTTTACAGCCCCAATGCAAGGCCCAACAGTACGTAAGCTCTCAAATAAAAGCTTTAGAAATACAATATGTACAAGCTGTTCAAAACGCATTCAAAAGTATTGAAACCATCCCTAATCAAGGGCTTATAAATGAATTAAACCAACCAATCTATGCAAATACCGATTCGCTGGTACAGCAATTCTATTTTGAGCCTTTTCAACAAAAGGGTAATTCTAGCAGTACATTCAGAAGCGATTACGGCGTAGACATATCGTACTTAACAGATTCTAGAATGATGTTTCATGGTCGGTTTTACAACAATTCTAAAAATAACCCAGACAGTGTGGTTATTAGATTAACTGGCACCTGCGCACAAGAGAATGCTAATATAAAGCTATCTTTCGCCTACAATGCCGAATCGATGTTAGAGCGCAGTGATTACAAATACAATTTTTGGGCAAATCAGACCCCCTATCCAAGTGATTGTTCAATGGTATATCAAGCATTAATGGAATTCGATAACCCTCAGCAAACCTACCGGAAATATGCATATGATGAAACGGGCAAATTAACTATGGTAGAAGATGGAATTAATAGATTATTCTACAAATATGATACAGACATTAACAAAAGTCAAGTAGAACGCGCCGACTCGCTGCTGCATAATGGGTGGTCAGGTCCTATTTTAGATCAGTATAGCAATCAGATTGAGTTTGATTCCTATGGCAGAGTCACAACATGGGCTAAAGACTTAAAAAACAAAACAACAAACACTTGGAGTCCTATATCACAAGATACATATCACTATTTAGGATTAACAGATCAAGATTACGTTCGAAAATTTGACGCCTACATTATAGGTGCTGATCAATGGCAAACCATTAGACGGGATACCTCCATCTATTATCCTGAGGAGAAACTTATTGTCAGAAAATACTATGCAATCAATCCTCAAACATTGGATTGGCATTGTATTTCGGTGGTTAAGCAATATATATCAAAGCCCATCACAAGTGTTAAGAAACATTACCAAAATGATATTGAACTTACGGTTTATCCCAACCCGTGCAATTCAGGTCTAATGTATGTAAAAACCCCACTAACTCATACCTTCACCCATGTTGAAATTGTAGCCTTGAGCGGAGTTTGTGCACTCGAAAGACAAGTATATCAAAAAGAAAACGAACGCATTGAAATTGATGTTAACAACTTAAAAAATGGGATGTACATACTGATACTAACCACCAAAGAAGGTGAAAAAACACAACAAAAACTTATTATAAATAAATAAACCAAACACTATGAAAAGCAAGCACATTTTAACATTAGCCTTATTGGTATCAATTATCCTAGTTAGTTGCCAAAAAGAAGAGGATGAACGGGTTTATTGGGCACTTGAAGGAACGGTTTCTCTTTCTCTAACGGATCTTGACCAGAATATTGACACAACTTATTATGCAGTAAATTCTCAAATAAACATTGCCATTGATCCTTTAATGAACCATGTATTTCAACAACTTGTACCTATCATAAAAAACAGGTCAGCAACTTATACCACTGCGGTTGAGGAAGGCATCTATTATGTTCAAGTAAAGACGTCGCACAAAGATAAATCACTGGATGGCAAAGAACTAAATTACACAATCGTATCGAAGGTAGATACCATTCGTGTATTTAGTAAAACAAACATTGATTTAGTGGCCGTTAAAGTTGTAACCCCAAAAAAGTAACATCAAAAAGAATTCACCTAACCCCAAAAAAATGAAACTTCACCTATCGTCTAATCCTCCATCTGATATTATCATTTCATCTCTTAGAGCAACTAAGTTTAAAAGTTAAATGTGTAAATAAAACAGCTTATTCAATCACAGATCAAAAAGCCTTGTCTAGTAGGCTAAAGTACGAAATATTGAACAAAAAAGACGAATTGTTATCAATTACGCCCCTAGTCTAATATTTTCTCAACCGTGTTTTATTCGTTGAAAATTGTATTTTGCGCCCGTAAACCAGTTAAAATTATTTTTTGTGGCGCAATTTAATACCCAAATTCTTAATAAATAAAACACATGAAAAAGAAACTATCACTAACGCTTGTCATTCTCGCAATGGCATTTATCAATTCATTTGCCCAATACGATTGGGATAATGTTCCAGTTCCTGCGAATGCGGGTACGTGTAAAGTTTGGACATTACAAGAAAATGTTTCAGAGATTTTAACTATACTTTTAATTCTGTTAATTCCAGAAGTAATTTTGGTAATAACAAATGGTATAACTGTTTTCATGATCAAGCGAATGGCGCACCAAACTGGAGGGATGGTCCTGGTACAACTTATTGGAAATACAACCACACTTCTGTAAGTGGTGGTAACTTAATCCTGAAAGCTAGTCGCTGGAATTCTCAAAATCAACCAAATCCACAATACCCGTTTCCAGGAGCGTGGGAACTACCTTATAAAATGAGTAGTGCCACAGGAGGGGTTAATGCAGGCTGTGTGAGTTCAAATAATAAAGTGAAATACCCAGTTTTTGTTGAGTCTGAGATTAGCGTGGCAAATATTGCTTTAGCATCTTGCTTTTGGTTATTAAGTCCGGATGACACTCAAGAAATTGACATTATCGAGAATTATGGCGGTGTTGCTGGTTATAAAAAATACACACACATCAGTCATCACTCTTTTGTTCGTTCACCATTTACGGATTATCAGCCTCGCGACTGGAACTCATGGTATCCAGATGCTCGAGTAAATGGAAACTACGGTTGGGGTGATTGGTGTTGGAATAATAGCGATGTATCAGGTAATGAAAGACGTTATATGCGCATGAGCGTGTATTGGATAAGCCCTAAGCATTTTGAGTACTATATTGATGGTGAGTTAGTACGCGTCATGTACTACAACGCTGTTGCAACTAGAATGAATGGCACTTGGGAATATACCTATTTCAAATCTAAGAATTGGAATGTTAATGGTTATATGTTACCAACCAATATTGTAGGAGGTTATCAGAATGGATATACAGATGTTGAGCGATATACAACCTCTTCCTCGTATAGTCTTGCCACTTTGCAAGCGGCAAGTAACGCATCTAATGGTTTTAATGTTATTGATCCAGCTTGGTTTCAAGGAGGAGATGATCAGGATATTGACGGTAACGGAGTAACAGTTGAAGCGAGAGGATTCACTAAAGAACTTGACATTATTATTAATATAGAATCTCAAAGTTGGTTATTTAATCAAGGGCTAACACCAAATAATGATGATCTTAATGCCGCTTCAAAAAACCAGATGAAAGTAAACTGGGTACGTGTATATAAACCAACAGCTAGCACTGGTAACATTGCTGTAACAAGTGTTAGCGTGGCTCAAACAGCTTCCATCGCAATAAATGGCACCATTACGCCTTCCTATTCTGTATTACCAAGCAATGCAACTAACAAAACTGTTACTTGGACATCTAGTAATACTTCGGTAGCTACGGTAAATGCTACAACAGGTTTAGTAACTGGTAAAGCTGTTGGTACTGCAAACATTACGGTTAAAACTGCTGATGGTAATAAAACAGACGTTTGTGTGGTTACTGTTAGTACAGCACCTGTAACAACTGTAGCTAGTTTAACATTTGATGATAATGATAAATATTTAAATGGTAGCTTCACAGTAGGAAGCACTATGGATGTAACTGTAAACTATCACGCTGGCACGGGCAATACGGTAGCTAGCGGTACGTATTTTAATGGTGTTACAGTGTTACTACGTCAAATTTATGATGATGGTAACAGCTGGTCTGTTGTAAAAGATTACGCTATAACCGATGCTACTACCTTAGGTAAAATGTCTGGTAGTGTAATTGCAAAAATTGATTTAACAGGAGCCATACCAACAGCTAACCTCCCTGCAGGTAACTTCTACTATTTATACACATTATTTACTAACTCAGCAGGCGCCAACATAACCAACAGTGGCTTACAACCAATTACAATTGTAGCCGCTAACTCAGGTAATATTGCTGTTGCAAGTGTTAGCGTGGTCGAAACAGCTTCCGTTGCTGTAAATGGCACCATTACACCTACTTATAATGTTTTACCATCCAATGCTACCAATAAAGCAGTTACTTGGACATCTAGTAATACTTCGGTAGCTACAGTAAATGCCACAACTGGTTTAGTTACTGGTAAAGCAGCTGGTAAAGCAAACATTACGGTCAAAACTGCAGATGGCAACAAAACAGACGTTTGTGTAGTAACAGTAACTGCAACGTCTACCGGCTTATCTTCGCCATTTACACTTGAGGCTGAAAAACACGACCGAACTGGTGGAATTGCTGCTGGATGGAACGAAACTGTCGCAGGCGTTAAAAAAGAAGCAACGTTTATCAACTATGTCAACAATGGGGATTACATTGAGTACGATGTAGTTATTAGTGAAGCGGGAGATTACAATGTACAGTTTTTTATCTGTGCTCCCCACGCATCTCAATCTCAAAACCCTAAAGTTCAACTTTTTGTGGATAACAGCTCTAAATTTGAGATCAATGTTCCAAACAAAGGTGTTGATGAGTGGGAAAATTTCACAAGTCTTACATCTACCACCAAAGTATACTTATCAAGTGGTGCACATACAATAAAAGTGCAAGCAAATGGCAGCGAATGGGTTTGGAACTTAGATAAAATATCCTTTTCTAAGGAGGTACCTACCGATCTTGATAACAACACCGTTCAACACGTAACTTTATTCCCGAACCCAGCAAATGAAATTTGTTATGTACGCGGAGCTCAAAACAAAGTAATACATGTTTATACCATAACTGGTTTAGAAGTATTACAAGTTGTTTCGAACAACAACGAAGCAGTGATAAATACCAATGACCTTCAAGCAGGTATTTACATCGTTTTTGTTGATGGTGTTAAGACAAAACTAATTGTACAATAAAGTACAGTCCCTAAATAAAAAAGCCTTACTCTTCATGAGTAAGGCTTTTTTATACTTTTTTAAAAGGATATTTAAAGCTTATATTGGAATGATTTATAAAGCAGTTAGTTCCAATACTTGTAAGAACTGTTTTATTACCCTAGTAAGTTATTAGTTTGTCGACTAATACATTTCCAATCATCACTCATTTAAATGCACAGAGTTGCACTTGCCACTAAGATGGAAATAATGATGGTTTCTGATTTAATCATGGTATTGTTAATGATACTCAATATCACTTGATGCAGCTTCCCTTTGTTATCACATAAATATCAGACTCCGTGGAGTTATGTTTAATTTGTTATATGGATCTACTAACTATGCTTCATCATAACAAAAAGTATTGTGAATTAGGAAAAGATCTATTGATGCTTAGAAATACACTGTATCGAATACATAACTTCAACACTTGATTACTCACACATACACTATAAATATATTGGCTTGGTTTAAGCAACAATAAAACCAAAAAAATAAATACCCACCTCATTTATTGCGTAAAATGCAACTATCCTCATTGCTTTAGTTCCTTATATTTGGCACAAATTAAAATTATGGGTATGAATAGAAAACAAGTCATCTTAGTCTTTGTGTTAGCACTAGGAGCAACTCAACTATTTGCAAAAGATATATTTGTAGCTAAAAGTGGTGACGACAGTAATACTGGAGCTATTGAATCTCCTTATCTAACAATTAGCAAAGCAGCCACAATGGCCATTGCTGGTGATAATGTCTACATCCGCGAAGGGAGTTACGAGGAGGTATTAAACCCCACTAACTCTGGCGTAAATGGTAGCCCAATAACTTTTCAGGGATATAATAATGAGACGGTAATCATCACAGCCATGCAGAGTGTAACTGGGTTTACCCTAGACAAAGGTTCCATTTATAAGGTTCAGGTAAACTGGGATCTGGATCAACGTAATTTTGTGATGCATGGAACAACAACGCTTGATTTAGCTCGATGGCCAAATAATATCGATGGTGATAGATTTACACTTAACTCACTCCGCAACGATGGAGGTTCGCAAGATGAAGTAACCATTGATGCTTTTTTAACCGATAGTGATATTCCTGAATGGAACTGGGCTAATGGTGGTTCCTTAATGTTTTATGGTGACCGAACTGGTTCTGGCTGGACAACCTGGCGAGCTTTTATAAAAAGTGCTTCGACTGGACGAATCAACTTTGATGCAGTAAAAAACCAAAGTTGGATCATCTCAGCTCATCCTCCAGGCGATTTGGGTGATTATTTTTTAGAAGGTATCAAAGAAGCTCTTGACTATCAGAATGAGTGGTATTTTGATTCATCAACTAAAATACTGTATGTGCAACTCCCTTTAGGCGCGAAGCCAATAGATGGCGAAATTAAAATGGCTAAACGCACCAAAACGATTGATTTAACAAATCGTAATTATATTCATATTAAAAACCTAGCCGTATTTGGTGGAGGTATCGAGATTACTGGTGCTGGTAATAGTTTATTTCAAGTATCATCTTTCTATGGCAGTATGACAAGGGGTATTACAAAAGAGTTTAATTCTAAGGTAAATGCCATAAACATAGCGTGGGAGGCCACAAACACTAATATAGAAAAATGTGAAGTGGCCTACGGTGATGGATCTGGTATTTGGGACTCAGGTTCTAATACCACAATTAACAACTGTTACGTACACGATTTTAATATGTTAGGTTCGTATGATGCACCAGTGATGATTCGTGGTCAGAAGAATGCTAAACTCATTAACTCAACGGTTACGCGTGGAGGAAGAGATGCCCTACAAATTATTTCTAAAGGATCGGAAGTGGCCTATAATGACATATCTCAAAGCAATTTAATAGCAGATGATTGTGCATTGTTGTACACCATAGGCACAGGTTTAAATATGGACATTCATCACAATTGGTTTCACGATGCCGTAGGGCGCGGTAAACTTAAAAAAGCTGCAGG
>QKIO01000009.1 GCA_003251015.1 Bacteroidales bacterium | reverse complement strand
AGTTAAGTGCTGTTTTACTTATTTAGTTTGTGTAAATAGTATTTTTTGTTGATATTATCCACTCAAAATTATCAACTACAAACTAACAGTATGAAATTTAAATCGTTAACGTGTGTTCTGTTGTGTGTGTTCAGTCTTTTGGGTGCGCAAAACAAGGTTGCTACCCAGTATGCCAATCAATTAGATTCTTTAAAGATTAAGGTTACGCTTACTAAACTGGCTTCAGAGGAGTTTCTGGGGCGTAAGTCAACCAATGAAGGTATTAAGTTATCAGCCGATTACCTCACCGCTCAAATGACGCAGTACAAACTGCCAAAAGGGAATAAGGGCAGTTACAGGCAGAGTATTGAATCAATCCTCAAAACAAAGTCGACCAAGTATTTTAACACCTCTAACTTCAATTATACGGATAGTTACAAATACTATAATACCCCCTTACAAGATTCGGTAATTACTAGTAATCAGGTGGTGTATGCGGGGTATGGTATTTACGATCCTGCCTACAATGATTTTGCCAATGTAGATATTACCAATAAAATTGTACTGATTCATGATAATAGTTATGGAGCAGCCAATAAGTACGGAGTGAAATTATATAGTTCGGCTTCGGTGCCTTCTAAGACTTATATCCAATCAAAAAAACCTAAGGCTGTTTTGATGATTAATGATGGTTTTGACAATTATAGTTCTTATGTGTCTGAGGGTTTACTATTCGAATCGGAGAAAGAAAAAGAGGAATATCCAACCGTTACCATCAACGAAGCCTTGGCCAATCAAATTCTTGATCCAACGCATAAAACGGTGAAACAGCTAAAATACGAAATAGAAGCGAATGGAACGTGTACGCCCATTGAATTTGAAAAAGAGCTGAGTTTTAATGGTAATGTGTCGTATAAAAAAGCGGATAATAACAATTTAGTGGCCATCATAGAAGGATCTGATTTGAAAAATGAATATGTGGTACTATCAGCTCATTACGACCATATTGGTGTTGGATATAGAGACAAGGTTTATAATGGTGCTGATGATAATGCATCGGGTGTGGCGGCTGTTTTAGAAATAGCAAGGGTGTTTAATCAAGCTAAGAAAGAGGGGAAAGGGCCGCGCCGTTCGGTGATTGTTTTGTTTTTTACCTCAGAGGAAGATGGGTTAAAAGGGGCTAATTATTACTTAAATAATCCCATCTACCCCGTTAAGAGTACCATTGCTTGTGTAAATATAGATATGATTGGGCGCATGGGGTCCGACATTGAAGCAAGTGCCATTAAGCAGGGGTATGTGCATGCCATTACGGGCTCTAGTAAAGCCAATGCTTTGATGTCGGCTGCGATTGATAGCGTAAATCGTGTGAGTACACAGTTGGCTATTCCATTAACCAGTAGCAGTTATTATCGTCGTTCCGACCAGTATGAGTTCTCTAAACTAGATATTCCTGCGGTGATGTTTACTAATGGTGAACATGCTGATTTACATCGGTATACCGATGATGTGGAAAAAATTGACTTTCCCGCTCTGACTCGACGTGCCCAGTTGGCTTTTTTAACCGTTTGGGAATTTGCTAATAACCCCAAACCCTTTGCTGAGAAAACCTCTGAGGTAGAAGTTGAGTATGACGTCACAGACTAAGTATCTCTCTTCATATAAAATTCCGCTTATCTCAATTCTAACAGGTATGTTTTATAAGTATGTGTTACGAAAAAGAATAATAGTCGTACAGTTTTGTACGGCTTTTATTTTTTGTGATGGGTTTAATGGTTGGTGTTGTCTATTATGGTTTATTCGATAGGCAATTGGGGCATTGCTGGTCGTGTAGCGATATAATCCCTGCGCAAAAAGGACACTTCCATTTTGCGTGTTCCTCACTTAGAAATACTGTAATGCCATATTTCTGAGCTTTTTTGCTGTTAGCTATCAAACTGGTTTTATATTGCTTGAGGTAACTCTTATCTATATTCTGAATTTGCTTACAAGGAAACTCCTTACATTGATAACAATAGTGTAGGCCTTTTTCGGCAACACATCGTTTGATTTGACAGGTTTTACATCTTTCTGGTTTCTGTGCGTCTTGATTTAGGCAGCCACAACAGGCTTTCTTGGGTTTTAAATGAGCATAACACACCCAACAGTTCATGCCACAAGGTGCAAAGTAACTATCCGAAATCACAGGAGGCATCTTCATAAGTCAAATTTTGAATATATAGAGCTATTCAAATGCTCAGTTAGTTTCCAAACAAGTATTTAAGTGTTGATGTGTTTCTTGTTTGGCGGGCAGGGTAACGGTAAACGTAGAGCCTATGTTCTCGTGACTGACCACTTCAATTTTGCCACCGTGTTTGTCTATTAATTCTTTGCACAGCACCAAACCAAAACCGCTTCCAATTTCGTTTGCTGTGCCTAGAGAGGTGTATTTATCGGTGTTGTTAAAGAGTGAAAGGGTGATGTCGGGATGCATTCCTACGCCATTGTCACTCACCGAAAACCACAGATTACCTCTTGTGTCGTAATTGCTGTCTATTATTATTTCACCACCTTGATGGGTATGTTTGATGGCATTTGAGAGTAGATTTCGTAGGATGGTTTTTAACATGTTGCCATCCGCTCGTAATTGGAGTTTGGCTGATGTCTTATTTATGATGCTAATGTTTTTGTTGGAAGCCAAGCTGCTCATGTTGGTTATTGTTTCTTGACAAAGCGTGTTAAAACAATTTTCTTTGAGTTTAAATGGTAAAGTCTGTGATTGTGCCCATAATAATAAATCTTCTAGGAAATGATAGGTGTTATTTGCCGTTTCTTGAATCACGCTTAGGTACTTACTGGTTTTTTCGGGTGAGTAGGTGTTTTTATTTCGAACTACTAAATCAATTAAACCAAGCATAGCACTAAAGGGACTTCTTAAGTCGTGTGCCAAAATAGACACAAAACGGTCTTTCTCATGATTTGCATTTTTTAATTGTTCGTTTTGATGTTTAATTAAGGCTTCTATTTTTTTTCGATCTGTTATATCTCGGGTTACACCATGAATGCCCACAAATTTGCCCTCTTCATTGTGATGTGGCATGGCGGTGGTTTCCACCCATACCCAAGAGCCGTCTTTGCATATTTGCTCTAACTCATAGGTGGGTGCAATTGTTGTTTTAATGCCATTTTTCTCATCCTGTAATCGCTTGTTTAAGTTTGCTAGCAAACGGTCGTAGGTACCAGGTCTCAAGATAGAGTAGAGGTGAGTGCCAATGACTTCTTCTTGTTTGAAGCCACGCATTTTTTCATCTGCTAAACTAATGTAGTCACAGATCAAATTGGCGTCCATGTGCCAAATAACATCTGATGAGTGTTCGGTGATGTATCTAAATTTGGCTTCGCTCTCGGTAAGTGCTTGAGCATATTTTTTAGCTTCTGTAATATCGCGTATGAAATTTAGTGTAGCTACTTCACCTTTCCACATAATCCTGGTTCCACGCACTTCCACCCAATAAAACTCTTTGTTGCGGTTGATGATGCGTATTTCATAGTTTTCTGTGGCTTCATTATTCTCTAGCCGCTTTTTATAGTTGGTGATGGTTTGTAACCTGTCGTCGGGATGTATTAATTCAATAAAAGGAATTTCTTTTAACTCAGTTTCAGAATATCCAGTCAGTTCGTAAATCTTTTTGTTAGCAAATACCAGGTGTAGCCCAAGTGCCACTAAAATACCTTCGTGGGTCATGTCTAATATAAGGTCGTGGTGCAACTGTTTGTCTTGTAAGGCATCTATCACCTTTATTTGTGCTTCCTGTTGGTTTACTTGTTGTTTGAGCTGAGTTATTTCTTGTATCAACTCTTCTTTTGATTTGTTTAAATAATTCATTTTTAATGAAGTAGGTTTGTTGGTTGTCTGTTGTATATAAAATTTAACAACGTTAGGATACCTAACGTATATGTATGTAAAATATTATATGTGA
>QKIO01000090.1 GCA_003251015.1 Bacteroidales bacterium | reverse complement strand
GGAAACAACTCGTTCATACTTTTGCCTAACAACTCATTCAATGGCTTACCTAGCATGGTTTCGTAGTTTTTACTCAAACGTACCGAACGCAGGTTTTCATCCTTAAAAAACACGTAAATAGGACTATTCTCCATAAACTGTTGAAAAACAAGCTCACTTTCGAGTAACTGTTGTTCAACTTTTTTGCGAATGGTAATATCCTGAAACACACAATAGGTTTGCCTAAAACTGCCATCTTCATTATAAGCAGCGGTACCATCTAATGAAATATCAACATAATGCCCATCTTTATGACGTAAACGAAAATCAACATTATTAACAGCCCCACAGCTTTTAAACTTAGGGAAACGTTCTTCAAAATGCACTTTCCAGTCGGGATGTAAGAAATCGCCATACCAACAACCAATCACCTCATCGCGGGTATAGCCAAGGGTATCGAGCCAGGCTTTGTTTACATCAATAAAAATACCATCAGAATTGAGTGAATGATAGGGTAACGGAGAAAAATCAAACAGCGCCTTGTATTTTTGCTCACTAGCAAGTAATTGCTCAGTGCGCTGAGCAACTAGCTCTTCTAACGAACTATTTTCAGCTCGCAAAGCATCTTCTGCCCATTTAATGCGTAGTAATACTTTTATTTGAGACTTAAGTTCTGTGTAATCAATGGGTTTAGACAAAAAGGCATCGGCACCCAAATCAAGCCCTTTGCCCCTGCTTTCCGAGTCGGTTTTGATGGCCGTAAGCAGTAAAATAGGAATATGTTTAGTAAGTTCACTTTGTTTCAAAAGCGTGCACACTTGATAACCATCCATGTGTGGCATGATAATATCTAGAACAATAACATCAGGACGTTCGGTACGTGCTAAGTCAATGCCATCAGCGCCATTTTGAGCCGTTAAAAATTCAGCTTCTGGAAATGCCTCAGCAACAAGAGCCTTCAAACTGATTAGGTTATCGGCAGTATCATCTATGGCTAAAAGTTTAAAGGGTTTATTTTCCATAAAGCAAGTCATTAATAGTGGTATTCAATAATTCTTCTTCAATAGGTTTAGAAAGAAAACCTTCAAAACCATGAGTTAACACAAAATTCTTATTCCAATCCAATGCACTAGCTGTTAGGGCAATAACTGGTATATGGCTTGTAGACGGATTCTGGCGAATCAGTTTAAAGGCTTCGATGCCTCCAAGTATGGGTAAATTGATGTCCATCAATATTAAATCGGGCAATTGACTTTTAGCCAGTGCGACGGCATTTTGTCCATCGGTGGCCTCTATCAAACGAAACCGATCATTCAACAGCGCCCTAAGAGTAAGCATATTATCCTGATTATCTTCAACCACTAATACCAGAGGTAGTTTATTACCTACTTGTGGCAAGCGGGTTAACATAGAAGCCACAGCTTTAAGTAATTGAATACGATTTACATCACCTTTCTGAATAATTTGATGTATGTTGTTACGTTTTAATAAACTTAATTCCTCTCCTGTAATATGTTTGGCAGTAAGTATAAGTACAGGAATCGTAGCTGTAACATCTGCGTTACGCAGCTCTTGTAACAATTGAAATCCATCCACGTCGGGCATCATTAAATCAATAATCATGGCATCGGGAATGGTTTTTGAGATAACAGCTAAAGCCTCTGCACCATCATGAGCCAGTATGGTGTTATAGCCTAATTCATCTAAAAAATCGTTTAATTGAACCATGGCTGGCTCACTGTCCTCAACCAGCAACAAGGTAAAATCCGACGGTACGTGAGGTTTTGCTTGCGTTAGGGATTGAGGTAATGTTGATGATTTATTTGTATTACTTGTAGCTGTCAATTCCATATCGCTCGAATACGAGAGGGGCAGTTTAAGTGTAAACCTAGAGCCACTACCAGGTGTACTTACCACACTAATAACCCCACCAAGGAGTTCAACATATTTTTTGGCAATGGCAAGTCCTAAGCCAGTCCCCCCAAAACGACGAGACGTTGTGCCATCGGCCTGTCTAAACTCATCAAAGATAAAAGGCAAGTGTTGCTCTGCTATTCCTATTCCAGAATCTTTCACAATAATTTCACACACATTGCCAGACGCCTCAATAGATACAAGCACTTCACCCACATCGGTAAACTTTACGGCATTACTAATAATGTTTTGAAGGATGTGTCGGCATTTTTTCTCATCACTGGTTAAATTAAGTTGCTGCTTACTTGTTTTAACATTCAACTCTACACCTTTTAGTTTTGCTTGAGGTTCTATCATGTCTGCCAAATCGGTCACCAAATCCACCATATTAAATTCAGTGATATCGAGTTCTTCCTTGCCTGCTTCAATGCGTGATATATCTAATATGTCATTAATTAAAGCCAGTAGATTTTTACCATTGCGTTCAATCACATCTAAATAGCCGTATTCGTCGGCAGGTATTTTATCTTTTAATTTCCTATTTAACACGCCCGACAAGGCAATCACCGAATTAAGTGGCGTACGTAACTCATGACTCATATTCGACAAGAAACTTGTTTTAAGATGATTAGCCACTTGCAACTCCTTTTTTTGAACATCCAGCTCCGAGTTTTGCACCCTCAATTCGGATGTTAGCGAAGTGAGTTCTTTCTTTTGAATCTCTAGCTCGCTATTTTGCAACTCAATATTGGCCAAAAACTGTTTTATGGTTTGAAAAGCTAATACACCCTCTATTCGCACACTGATCGGTAACCAATTAACCCTAATAAAACGTAATGCTTGTTGGCTATAGGCTTTTAATGCAGCTAAAGAAATAATTGCAACTACTTTTTTAGAGGATATTATGGGAATGGTTAATATCTCACTGGGCATAAAAGCACCACTTACCGTTTTAAAACACATTTTACTCGATTGCGCAACCTCTTTTAAATGATGTATTTCGTATGTGTTTAGTACCTTGGCAAATTCACCTTGTGGTTTGATAGCCGAGAAGAATGTTGGCGCTTCATCATTTAAACCTAGGGACTCAAACAGCTTAAATTGCTGTTCATCATCTGACAATAAATAGACCGAAGCCATCTGCGAATCGGTAAAATTTGCAAGTGATGATAACAGTTGTTGCATAAACGGTTTGGCCTCATTTTCACTCAACATAATTGATGCTAACTTGGCACTATTTTCATTTATATGATTACTAATTTCAATACTATCTGCCAACTGATTAAAAGACTTAGCTAAGATCCCATATTCATTTTTAGACACGTATAAACATCGAGCATGATAAGCTCCATTACTAAAATCTTGATTTGATTTAATTAAAAGTTTAAAAGGCTCGCGTATGTTACGAAGTAGTACATACATCAGTAAAAAAGACAGAATAAAAACGAAGCTTACGAATATTACAATTTGATGATTTAAGGTATGGTTCAATTTACTGGATGTAAAATATAACTCATCTCCTTTACTTTGGGCAAAATCATCAAGAATCTTCATTTTAGTAAGCAATTCAGAACTTAAGATCTCCATATTATGATCTGATGAAGAAGTCACTAAGTCTCTGTCTTTATTTAAATCAAGGTCCGGATTAAACAACTCAATGGCATGATGCCATTTGTCAAATGCTAAATAGGCTTGTTTCACATCTATAGGATTACCTAAATACCTAGACTTAAGCACATCAAATTGCACCAATCCATTGGCTTTACTCAGAGCTAAATACTGTTCGCGCCTTAAACGCTCTTCTTCATTATGTTGGTGATTAGTTCTTGTGGCTATATTTGATTTTAGGATATCTACATACATTTGACTAATAGCACGTCGTACTGTGAGTGGGTGATTATAGAGTAGGTCTATTTGCTCGTCTATTTTATCAGTCTGATAATACGACACACCACCTATAATCACAACAAAAACAAACATTACAGCAAACCCAAATTTGAGTTGTGTTTCTATTTTTAAGTTTTTTAGATTCATAATGTTTATAAGTATTAAACCTTTTTGAAAATACACGATTGAGGGTACACCTCTTGCCAATGAGCATTAAACAAAAACTGACGTTCCACCTCACTAACAATTAAAAAACCACCTACAGCTAAACTATTCATGATTACATCTAGTATCTTCAAACGATAGTCTTTGGTATAATAAAACAACACATTGGCACACATAACCAAATCAAAATTACCAAAGATGCTCGATGGTGGACAAGCCGATTTATCATTTAACAAGTCGAACACCGAAAAATCTAACCTTTGTTTTAATTCTTGTTTTATAGCATAAACACTTTCATACTGAACAAACCATTTATCTAATCTTCCTGCTGTCACATTACTAATCGCTTGATAACTGTAAATTCCTTTTTGAGCCATATTAATTTGTTTCTCACACAAATCAGTGGCAAACACTCGGTAGTTTAATGGCTGGGTAAAAGTGGCATTTAATTCCTCCAACAACATAACTAAACTATAGGGTTCCTGACCAGAGGCACACGCCGCAGACCAGATACGCAATTCTTTGTTTTTAAGATTCGTTTTTCCTAAAAATAAAGATGGAAGCACAATATGCTCCAACACAGATGAAGTTAATGAATTACGAAAAAACTCTGTATAGGATACATAAAACAACGACCATAATTTTTGAGCTTCTAAGTCATTTTTTTCTAAAAAACGATGGTAATCTTGCATGTCAGCACATTGTGTTTCTGAAATGCGATGTTTAATGTTTTTCAACAAAAAACCATCGTCAAACATCAAAACATCAGACTTATATCTAATTTTTAATAGATTAATAATATTTTGCAGCTCTAATTCCATTATCTAATTTAGCAAAAATATTAATGAGCTTCGTATTAGGACTAGTTTTTTTTGACAGATAAACTATTTTATCGTGGATAAAAAACAAGTGGAGTATAGAAACAAATAAAAACTAACAATGAGCGAGTATATGCTACAAAAAAACCTGCATTAAATAAATAAGACAGGTTTATAAAGTGTGTGTGTGTGATTTCTTTTAAATCAAAATAAGTAGTACCAACCTCATCAACGAAACAATAGTTTCCACCCTTACCTTGATTTAATTTGATAACATCAATTTAACTAGAATTATTGAGTTAAGGAATACACAGCTCTACTTGTTTGACTGAAAGCACCATGGCTTTGACCAATCCAGACATATAGAAGACCAACAACTAACACTAAAGCATACTAGCAAGTTGCACCACAATAAAAAACCTGCCCAATAGGCAGGTTTAATTATTAGTATGTATGACTAAGTGTAGCCGCTGGGCTATTTAACTGCTATTTTCAAAAATGAATCGCCTACTTTAATTAAATACATTCCCGATTTCCAATCAGAGGTATTAATAGTATTTGTTTCAAACACCTTTGTTTGGTAGACAACAGTACCAGCAAGGCTATACACAGTTACATTTCTATATTGAGGATCGCCATTTACCACCAACTGAAAACTGCCTAAGCTTGGGTTTGGATAGGCCGTAATGTTGGTTTTAGCAATACTTACCGATTCTACAGCCGTATTAGATACATTAGAAGCCTTATAAGTAGCTATCAAACTTTGAAAACTACCTGTACCATTGGGGAAACGACCATATGAAACGTCTGTTTTTTGGTCTACATAACTAATCTCATCCACAATTACCCCTAAGGTATTTACCAATAAGATAGATTCTTTGTCACTGGCCAATTTAAAGCTAGCATGCAAACCTGTTTGTAAAGTATTGTTATCAGCCCAAATAATTAAATAATCTTTAGCACCTATAGTTGTGCCAACAGGAAACGTCCATTTAACAAGATTTGTAGCATCATCGGTTAAGTAATATCCCGACAAGTCGATGGCAGAAGAGCTATTGTTATACAACTCAATCCAATCGTCATATTCGCCATCTTGGTCGCGTGCTGTAGTGCTATTAGAAGCCATAAACTCATTAATAACCACCCCACTTAATGATGGATTAATTGATGTAGCTGTAAAAGTATAGTATTCATGTTCGGCTCTGCGTGGCGAGAAGATACCCGCATTATTATTTTCGGCATAAGCGTAATACTGCACAAATGTAGATGTTACATTAACCTTAGCGCCATAAACCCCATCGCCAGCAGCACCATCATCATGGGCTCCATCGTCAAACATCTGCACGCGTGTAAAGGCTTCTGATTTACTATTTCTATAACCAATATACACAGCCGTAGCACCAGATACTGCAGCGCGTAAGGTTGTTTGCTCATTTACAAGTGGTGAAGGATTAGCCAATGTAATAACTGTGATATCAGGCTCTGTTTGAGTAAAATCAGATAAACCCAATAAATAAGTACTTCTAGCATTCATTAAGTTTGTAAGTCCAGGAGCTGCAGAAACATCTGTAGTTATATTAGATTTAAAATTAGAATAGGTAAAGAATTTATTAACATCAGCCTGTACCGCAGCATCAATAATGGTTTGCATCTCTAGCCCTTTGGTGTAAAAAGCACCATTACTAAAATTCTCTAACAGAATCGTTTTCATGTGAGCCAAATACATACGCTTATACATAGGCACACTTAGCAGTTGTTTGATGAGAGGATAACCCACATCGGTGGCGTGTAACAAATGGGGCATCTGTTGTTTAGATGCCGTGGTGGTTAAATTACTGGTGCCTGTTTGTGAAAAACGACCAAACGACTCATTAAAATCCCACATTATAGGAAGAAAACGGCCTGTATCATCTTTGTATAAATAGTAGTTCTGTGCGAAGCTACCGCTATAACTGTCTAAATTAACCAACACATTATTAAATGCCAACATCCAAAGCGCTCTATCTACATCAAGAATGCTTTCAATGTTGGTAAACTTATTATTAAGAATATCACAAAGGTTAATCAGTTCATCCCAACCTAAATCAGACTTTAACTCATAGGCATTTACATAATCTGCACTATTGGTTCCTTTATATACCAGACTTGGAAAATCAGTGGTTTGAGGGCCCGCGCCAGCAGGAGGATTACACTTTACAAACGTATTATTTTTTGAGCCAAACTTATCTTTTAGGAATGTTTTGTCGATGGCTTCTGAATTGGAGTATAAACCGAGCAAAACACCATTAACATATACATTGGCATAATTAGCATCTGGAGCATCCATGTATTTACGAAGTATATCATAAGAGAGCACCTCTCTTAAGAAAGAAGGATCGTTAGCTACATTACTCAATTTTATATCTGTATATCCGTTGTAATCTTGTTCTTGATACGCATCTAGTTCGATATGAAAAGGGTTTTTAACCTGAGTGGCTTTATACGTGCTATTGCCTTTATACTTAACTCCCACATTAGTAAAAACCTCTCCGTTGATACTTACGCTTTGTGCTTTTACATAACCATCCGCACCCGCCTTTTGAGCATCTAACAAGGCATCCCAGTTACTTTCAGCAAAGGTTATTTCAATTTTTTGAATGGTACTTAAATCGTAAAATTTCTGAGCCGCGACTAGTGTACTCATCAAAATAAAAAAGAAAAAACTTAGATATTTCATACTATATAATTTAGATAATTAACAAAATGGTATTTACGACAACTTAGGTGACAAAGATGCAAAACAATACATGGGCAGTTTTACACAATTACGTATTTCTTTAACAAAATTTCATTTCACGGCAGACCTCATAAATCAATTCAAACAAAGTATTCACAATACACCAATTGTGTAATCTTCAATAAAAACAAGTTTTTTTGTAAGGGATATCGAAAAACACAGACCAACTACCATAATCAAAAAACAGACCATGAAAATAGGAATGATAATATTAGTAACACTCTTGATGGTTTGGAATACATCCATGTCGCAAGAAAAAAGAAATGCAACTGATGCCAAAGGTTTGGTGGTGGGGCAAAAAGCTCCACTCTTTGAGGCTTTAGATGCGGATAGTTCGCTTGTGAAATTAAGCGACGCCTTACGAGACGGACCTGTAGTGCTCATTTTTTATAGAGGCCAGTGGTGCCCTGTCTGCAACCAACATTTAAGCAGCATACAAGATAGTTTGCAAATGATAATGAACAAAGGCGCACGAGTCATTACCGTATCTCCAGAAAAACCCGTGTACTTAAATAAAATGGTTGAGAAAACACAGGCTCAGTTTTCGTTATTATACGATGATGGATATCGTATTGCCAATGCCTACGATGTGACGTTTACACCTCCCAAAACAACTTTATTTATCTATAACACCGCTTTAAACGCCAAGTTAAAGGAGAGTCATTCGGATGATTCGCAACGCTTGCCAATTCCAGCTACCTACATTATAGGTATGGATGGAGTCATTATTTGGCGTCAGTTTGATGCCAATTACAAGCAACGCTCGACGGTAAAAGATATCTTATTACATCTCCCAACCATAAATTAAGACTTCATTCAGATAAGACAAAGCTTATAATGTTAACAAATCACACAAATAAAAGAACTGTTGCAACAGCTAAAGTCAGAGGTTTACACCCTAAATTGTAAGTTGCTGAGTAACGCATCACAAGACATCAACTTGTATTTAAACAAAAAAATCTCGTTAACAAATGAATGCCAACGAGATTTGAATCCTCAATATAGAACCTATTTACTTGTTAAGTAGATTCATAATCTCATCTAACTTAGGCGATAAAATAATTTCTGTTCTTCGGTTGCTAGCTCTACCCTCTGTAGTTGCATTTGAAGCAAGAGGTAAAAATTCCCCCTTACCAGATGCGGTCAAACGCGTTGGCGTAATCTTATACTCTTCGGTTAATACGCGAACAATAGACGTTGCACGTGCAACACTTAAATCCCAGTTATCTTTATAAATAGCTGTTTTGATGGGAATATTATCCGTATGACCTTCGATAAGGATATCTATTTCTGTATTTTTTGAAAGTACGTCAGCTAATACTTTGATGGCATCTTTACCTTTTGCTTCAATGGCAGAACTTCCTGATTTAAACAGTAACTTATCGGACATGGATACATACACTTTTCCATTTTTAATCTCCACCGATAACTCATCAGACTGAAAGCCTAATAACGCATTACGAAGAATATCATTCAAGCTTTTAGTGATGGAATCCTGACGAGCGATGGTGGCTTGTAAATCACGTAGTGTTTTTTCACGCTCTACCAGTAATTTCTCTTTTGCTGTTAACTCATCAGACTTTTGTTTAAGAGCCGAATTAAACTTGGTAGCCTGCGAAAGATTTTCATTACTTAAATCGCTGTATTGTTTTTCTACCTTTTTAATGGTTGCATTTAAATCTTTTACATCATCCTTTAAATCTGCCACTTCATTATTTCTATCATCTAATGTTGAGCATAATATATCACGCTCATTCAACACCTTAAGCACCCTTTTCGAAACCAAACCTTGTTTCTCAGGTTTCGCATCTCCACACTTATAATAAGGCTTACAAGAACCCAGAGCTAAAGCTCCACCTAAAATTAAAAAAATAGCGTACTTCATGTTTCTACTACTTAAACTAAGTTATTACTAAACAATGCATTAACAAACCACCACCTTCGTGATGATAGTGAGCAAAAATATACAAATAGAAATACGAAACAATAGGTGCTAGGAAGTAAATTACAGCATCTATAATGATAATAAAACTTAACTCTAAAACAGAAGAAGATCGTAATTGATGTATTACTTTGAAGAAACCACAACTACACCATTTTTAGCAGCATCACCATACTTCTCAAGTGCATTAGCTCCAGTAAGTACTTTTACCGACTTGATGTTTAACTCGTCAAGGTTTAGTTTCTCTTTTAACACATCGTTATTAAGCACATAAAGGGGATGATTGGTTTGCTTGTCTAATGCTTTGAGTTGATTAAACAAGTCTCGCTCTGCAGGGGATAAGGCAAAGCGAAGAGAAAAACTCATTTGTGTACTTACCTTTTTACCATGTAACATTCCAGGCTTCCACAATCCAGACGATTCTATAACCTCTTTAATAGCCACATCAAGGTCGTTATTAATGCTTTTTTCGATTTTCACTTGAGATACACGGCCGACCTCATCAACCACAAAACGAACCCACACATTCCCTTCAACACCTTGCAATTTTAGTTTTGTAGAATAAGTTACTTGATCTTCAAAGTAAGTAGCTAACCCACAATTCGCTGCAGGTTTTAGCTTTGGCATAACCTCTACTTGTGTATAAATAAATGCATCAGAACCCACCGTTGTTTGCCCCAGAATCAGCTGGATACTAAACACGAAAAGAGAGAATAGGGTAGATAAAGTTTTCATACGTAGAGGTTTTGAACGTAGGAAAGCAAAAACCTAACCAAAAAAGTTAAACGATGTAAACACTCATCTATTTCCTCATATCATTGATGCGACGCAATACATCTTGAAGGCTTTGTTGTCTATCTTTTAACGACTCGTCATTCTTAGCCTTGAGCTCTTCTTTACTCATGCCATATTTAGTTTGAAGCTTACCCACATTACCAGAGTCTAATTCCGTGTATTCAAAACCTAGATTTTCAATAAGTTCTTTAAAAAACTTAGCTTTTTCTTTACTAACAATTACTTTATAACTTTTCATTTGATTCTACTATTTCAAAATGTTGATATTCTATACTCAAACCTACAAACAGGCTTACCTTCATTATTCTAAACTAAAATCATCTGCATCTTCCCACACAGGAAATTGCTCTCTAAATCGTAATAAATCTGGCATTGACAAACTTACAGCCCCCACACCTTCGGCATAAGGCTGTAATTCACAAATAACGTCTCCTTTGGGAGATATCACCATGGAATCACCTGCATACGAATGGGTATTATCGTGACCTACACGGTTCACACCTATTACATAACATTGGTTTTCAATCGCTCTTGCTTTCAAAAGCGTTTGCCAAACCTCACGTCTAGAATCTGGCCAATTGGCCACATACACTAACACATCGTAGTTATTTCTATTTCGACTCCACACGGGGAATCGTAAGTCATAACACACCATTGGTTTTATTCGCCACCCCTTGTACTGTTTAATTACACTTTTTGTTCCACTTTTATAAAAATGATGCTCACCACCCATTCGAAACAAATGACGTTTGTTATAAAAGATAGGTTGATGACCATTGGCGTGAATATATAAACGGTTGTAAAAACCGCCCTCATCAGCAATAGCTAAACTACCCATAATGGCACAATTATTATCGTCAGCTACTTTCTGCATCCATGCATTAACCTCATTATGCGTGGCTAAAGCCACTTGCGAAGGATTCATAGAAAACCCACAGTGAAACATTTCGCACAACACCACTAAATCAAATGGCTCTTTTAAGGCTTTAATCTTTTGGTCGAGTCGTTCAACATTCTTGAATGTATTTTCCCAAATAATATCTTGTTGAACTATTACAACGCGTAAATTCTCCATCTATTATGTATTATTTATCTACCTAACGGTAAATGCTTATGAAAAGTTAATGAAAAACTTTGGAATTATTTACATCATTAAGTATTTTAAATGTTGACACTATCATTTTTTTTGATGTTCGATCGTTAAAAGATAAAAGCATCGATTATCATAATACACAACAAAGAATGAAGTCTTCCGCAGGAATGGCACATTACATCTACTTATTTAGTATATAAATGAAGTAACCCCCATCCTTTTCTTTTAACAATAAGCTGTTATCTTTGATATAAACTAAGTTATACCTATATGTTTAAAAATATTTTATTAACCATCTTATTAAGCCTATTAACTCTTACTCAACTTAAAGCACAAAAAGACTCCACCTTCATCAAAGAAGGTTATAGTTTTGGTGTATTACCTGCTGTATCTTTTGATGCCGATTTAGGTTTTCAATATGGAGCACTGGTAAATATTTTTGATTATGGGGATGGTGTAAGATACCCCAACTACGACCACTCACTTTATTTTGAAGCCTCACAATACACCGCAGGATCTACTTTATTAAGAGCTTACTACGACTCACCAAAACTCATTAAAGGCATTAAAACCACTGCCGACGTCACCTATTTTAAAGATTTAGCGTTAAACTTTTATGGTTTTAATGGTAGTCAGGCCATCTACAATGCCTCTTGGGAAGATACGGATGCAGCTGATTATAAAAGTCGTGTTTTTTACCGCCACCAACGTGAGATGTTTCGAGTAATCACCAACTTTAAAGGGCATATTGGCACCAAAGACACTCCATTTGAATGGTTGGGAGGTTTTGCGTTTTTTAACATGAAAGCAGCCTCTGTTGATGTTGAAAATCTCAATAAAAACAAAAGCGAAGACAATAAGCTTATCGCCACTGATGGTTTATACGATAAATATGTTGGATGGGGCATCATTAAAGAGCATGAGAAAAATGGTGGTATAAACACCTATCTTAAAGGTGGTTTATCCTACGATACCCGCAACCGATTGGGAAACCCTAGTCGAGGGATGTGGACAGAATTAATGTTAGCCTTCAACCCAACCTTTTTATCGAGCACTCAAAGCACCTACTCACGACTAACGTTTGTACATCGTCAATATTTACCGTTATCATCGCGCGATAATTTGGTACTAGCCTATCGTTTGGGATGGCAGCATAAACTAAGTGGTGACATTCCGTTTTATTTACTTTCACACCTTACCTCAAGTTCACTCACTTCAGCCTCATCGGAAGGTTTGGGAGGTGCAAAAACATTACGTGGCATCCTACGTAATCGCGTGGTGAGTGATGGTGCCGTATTGACCAATGTGGAATTACGTTGGAAGTTTTGGCGCACCAAACTATTTAAAAACGACTTCTACCTAGCTTCAAACTATTTTGTTGATATGGGTTTGGTCACACAAAAACACAAAGTAGATGTATCAAAAGTGGATGATTCTGAACGAAGCCTTTACTTTAACCAAGGAAACGATAAACTACATATGAGTTATGGTTTGGGCATCAAAGCAGCTATGAATGAGAATTTTATTATTTCAACCGACTACGGTATGGCCTTAAATAAACAAGATGGCACATCGGGATTATACATTACACTAAACTACTTATTTTAAGACTATAAAGCACATAAGACAACTAAATTTGAATTTAAATAGGAGAGCTACGCCCCTAATACATCATCACTATTAGGAGCGTAGCTCTTTTGTCTATTTGTTAGGGTGAATTAATAGTTACTTACTATATGCGTTAAATATTCATCAATATCAGATCGTAAACGAGGATACGACTCCGTAAACTTATTAAAGATGATACAGAAGGCCAGATTCTTACCACTATCTGTTTTGATATAACCAGCATAACCCAATACCTCATTTAAAGTACCACTCTTACCAATGATGCGTCCTTTCACCTTTGAGTTTTTAAAGATGGAACGTAAAGTACCTTCTTCACCACCAGCAGCAAGCGTTTCTCTAAATTCTGAACCTACCTTAGATTTATCGAGCCAAGCAAGGGCTTTTACCATATCGTAGGCACTAAATGCATTAAATGGTGATAGACCCGAACCGTCGTAAAAATCGCCAGAGAAATCATCTATTTTAGATTGCCAAAACCTGGTCAGTTTAGAGGTACCTACCTCCCAGTACAAATCATTTTTAGCAGAGCCTGCAAACTCAAACAAGAGGTGGTCGGCAAATAAATTGTGACTTTTTTTATTGACTACTTTAGCTATTTCTAATAAAGTAGGCGATGTATAACTACCTATGTGTTTACACTCCTTCACATTAAAAGTCCCTTTTCTCACCTCACCCTTTACTCCGACTCCTGCCTTTTGAAGGTATTTTTTTAAGTCATTACCCATCACTTTCCAAGGATAAGGCGTAGCTCCTTTTATGGCAAATGATTTCTGATTTAAAGGAATAGTACCACCTACAATCCATTTGTCTAAACCAGGGTATCCGTAGATATAAGCACGATCTTCATTAATAGAACTTGCCGTCACATCACAATCAAATCTAACTTCTATATCAGGCTCCACACTAATGACGGCACACTTTGCATCGGTTTTACCTGGGGAGGATAGTTTTAATGTAAAGGTATTCTCTTCGTAGGTTAAACCACGAGGCACAGCACCAAAATAGTTAGACATATCTTCCCATAATCGTTTGGATGGATAACGCATGCTTCCATACCGACTGTTATCTAACACAATATCGCCAATATTTTTTAAGCCCCCATTTTTAATAATAGCGTCTTTTACCTCTTCAAAAAACTGATTTTTAGAGTGCGACTTAAAATTTTTGGAACCAATGGTAGGGTCTCCGCTACCAATAATTAATAAATCATATAATTTACCATCCCCCCTCTTGCGAAGATACATCGGAGTTGAATAGGTATAATCAGCACCTAATTTACTTAGGGCAGCACCTGTAGTAAATAGTTTGGTTAAGGATGCAGGTGTCATTCGTTGGTGACTATTCTCTTGCAAAACAAACTCGTCCGATGCAATATCTAAAACGGCAAACGACACAGATCCTTTCTCTGTGAAACCAACCACCACAGCTTTAGGAGCGTCGGGTGAGTCTGATGATTGATTGGTTTTAAACCTATTACAGCTGGCTAATGCTAAGGTTAAAACCATGATGGTAAAAAGCCATTTTTTGTTTCTCACTATTCCTAATTGTATAAATAATGCTTTACTTTCTTTTTCTCTTAGTTCTAATTGGGAAAATAAAAACTGCGCATCTAGTAATTCGGCAGCATAAAAAGATGATTTTAAGGCTTTAAATGCCGTTACACTCTTCATAGCCCAGTCTGTAGCCAATATTAGCTCACCTCGTTGCTCCATAGACACAGCCACATTATAGGCCGCTCTGGCCTTGGTTCTATTATTTCCATTTTCATAGGCAAACACCCATATTTTTTCAGCTTCATCACGATTTCCCATGTTTAGCCATTCTATAGCACTTGAGAAAAGCGAAGACCCAGAGGTATAAATCTTACGGTCTACCTTCTCCCATCGGGGAGCAAGGGTGTTGGCATATTCTTGCCCAAGGAATAATGCTAATTCATTGGTGACTGATTCTATCGTTGGAAATGTTTTGATGGCCATATCAACTGAGCCACCTAACCCTTCCCAAAAAATAGTATCCGTTTGTACTTTGGTAAATAAAGATTGGTGCGAATAGGTATCATACAAACGCCACTTCACTCGTCCGCATGATTTCAAAAGAGCATAATAAAAAGAAGACTCAATCTTATCAACTGTTATGGAATTGGTATAAGCAAAGGCATCAATACTTAATATAGCACTAGCGCCATACCGTTTATTTATCGTTTTTAACGCATCGTCAGACCACTCTCCTTTAGTGTTAGTCTGCGAATAATAATCTGTATAATCTACATAAATGGTATCAAAGAAATGCCTACTTCGCAGTTGTTCAGCTAACCCAGCGATAACACTATCGCTAAAGGCATTCATCCAATATTGATCTAATACAATTTTTCGTCCACTAAGTGTAATCGTGTGGATGTCTTTAGTTTGGTATAAGGGCGCATTTTTAACTATAAGCAAAGAGGTAATTTCAGGCGGCAAAGAATACTCTGCAGGACGCAACACCTCAAAGCCAATGTAAGAATATGATTTACAAGACACAACAAGGAGAAGCACAAGCGATAATAAATAATATCTAAATTTCATCCTATGAAGTTACAAAAATCTGAACAAGCTAAAAAATCAATAAGCACTCTAAAATATCATTTACCAAAGCTATAACGCACTGGTTAGAATAGTCCTCACATCGTCCTTATCTAGGCGTTTAAATAAACCAAACGAACCGAATTTACAAGCTCCTTCCACCATCAAGTCTAGTTTCGATGCATCCATCCCAGCCTCCCTAAAAGTAGCTGGCATACCCATCTTATTAAAAAACAAACGGGTTAAACGAATGCCCTCAAGGGCTGCTTCATGGTCATCTTTACGCTGAACATCCCACACATTACGAGCATACTGAGCCAACTTAGGCGCCGTTTCCTCACTCAACACATATGCCATCCACAAAGGAAAGAGAATGGCTAAACCCGCACCGTGAGTCAAGTCAAAATGTGCGCTCAACTCATGTTCCATATTGTGAGTAGCCCAATCGCCATAATACTTACCCGTAACAGTAAGTCCGTTCAAAGCAATACTAGAAGCCCACATTAGATTCGCTCTAGCCTCATAATTAGATCCATCAGCTAAAACGATAGGCCCATAATGAATGCATGTTTTTAAGATACCTTCGGCGATGGCATCTTGTAAAAAAGCACCTTTATCAGGCGTGAAATACTGTTCAAACAGGTGACTCATAATATCTACCACACCAGCACCAGTATGCCATTTATTAACTGTAAACGTTAGACTTGGATCCAAAAAGGCAAACTTTGGACGTAAGCTATCACAGGCTGCAGCTCGTTTTTCGTGAGTTAAAGCATTTGAGATCACCATACCACCATTCATCTCACTACCTGTGGCCGCAAGCGTTAATATGGCACCAACAGAAATTGGATTTTTAACTTTTGCTTTACGAATAAAAAAATCCCAAGCATCGCCTTGATAAGGTACCGCAGCAGCAATAGCTTTAGCACAATTAATCACACTCCCTCCTCCTACAGCAAGCACAAAGTCGATTTGGTGTTTCCTACATAAAGTCACTCCCATTCGCACACTTTCAATTTGAGGATTTGCACTAATATCAGGTAACTCAACCACCACAATGGCTTCCTTTTGCAACTCTTCAAGCACCTTATCATACAAACCACTTTTTTTGATGGAGCCCTCGCCATAGGCAAGTAAAACCTTAGAAGTGTATTTTTTTATTTCGAGAGGTAGCTCAACCAATCTCTCTTGTCCAAAAATAATTCGTGTTGAAGCCTCGTAGGTAAAGTTTCTCATAACATTGATATTAACAGGTGCAAAGTAATACAATCAGTTGAACAAAACAGCCATATACTAGGGTTAAAATAACAAAGGGCAGTTAAAAAACCACCCTTTATTAATTTAAATTTATTTTAATTCTTACATGTTCATTCCACCACAAGCATGAATAGTTTGACCAGTCACATAAGCTGACAATTCAGAACCTAAGAATACACAAATATTAGCTACATCATCAGGTGTACCACCTCTTTTCAAAGGAATTTTTGATTCCCAATCTTTTTTCACATCCTCAGATAAAGCACCAGTCATTTCAGTAATGATAAAACCAGGAGCAATCGCATTGCTACGAATACCACGAGATCCTAATTCTTTAGCAATAGACTTAGTAAAGCCAATCATACCTGCTTTAGAAGCCGCATAATTTGCTTGACCAGCATTACCACTCACACCCACTACAGAGCTCATATTAATAATAGAACCAGAACGTTGCTTCAACATGGTTTTTTGTACGGCTTTGGTAAAGTTAAATACCGACTTAAGATTCACATTAATAACTGCATCCCACTGGTCTTCAGTCATACGCATCAACAAAGTATCTTTTGTGATACCTGCATTATTAACCAAAATATCTACCTGACCAAAGTCAGCTACAATTTGATCCACAACAACTTGCGTACCTTCAAAATTACTGGCATCTGAAGCATAACCTTTAGCAGTTACCCCATAAGCAGCCAATTCTTTTTCGGTAGCTTGTGCTACTTCATTGTATGATAAATCAGTAAAAGCCACATTACATCCTTCTTGAGCGAAACGAATTGCGATTGATTTTCCAATACCACGAGCTGCTCCAGTAACGATGGCAGTTTTTCCTTTAAGTAAACCCATTATAAATTATTTTTATTAATTACTTGTTATTAAACACTATAACCGTTTAACTGATGATGTGTTTTACAAACGGCGGTGTAAAAATATAATATTTCTTAATTAGTCGTACTATTATATCCTAATTTATCCATTTTAAGACTAGCAGTTTTACAATTCTGTTTTATAAAAAACACAATTATTAAAATTACTGCTCAGTGATTCTTTATACTTAAACGTAAAGTTAGGTTAAGTCAATATTTTTTATATTTTTGTTATGCTTAGGGTATTACCGATTTAACACTAATTATGCGAAAGATCCATTTTAACATCAAACAAAAGTTTTCCATAGCCATATTGGTCACTTTAATATCGGTGTTTTCGGTATTTTATGTTCTAACAGCCTATTCCCTGCGAACCACGCTTAAAAATGCGAATTTAAAGGTGTTAATTCTAGCCACAGAAAAAGCAGCAAATTCAACTAATAATCATTTAGATCTAAAAGAAACTCGTTTACAAAATCAATTATTCAATAAAAGCGAATTGTATGTAATAACAGGGAAAGGTGAAGTAATAAGTAGCACCAATCCCGCTTTAACCAACCAAAATCTGTACACTTTATATTCTGAGATTAAAAACGATTATCTATCTAAAAACTTTATTACTCAGAGAATAGAGTTTAAGGAGATTGGTTTTTATATCACGGCCTGTCCACTAGATTCATCAAACAGCAAGTTATTGGTAATAAAAACACCCGAGGATATTTTATATGGGGAGTCCAATACCATATTAGTATACATCCTGATATTAGGTTTAATAGGTGTATTCATCATTTCGATTGTAACCATAGCTGTGTCATCTATTTTATCTAAACCCATAACAAAAACTGCTCTTTTCACTCAAGAAGTAGCAAAAGGTGATTTAACCCAACAACCCGAAATACGAAAAGACATTGATGAGTTATCTATTTTAAACAACTCATTACATAGTATGGTTAAGAAACTGGCAGAAGTCGTTCTGAAAATAAACAATCGCTCAAAAATCATTCAGACATCCGCCACAAACCTTGTTTCATACACCAATGAGATAAATAATAGTTCATCATCCATAGCTGCTACTTCGCAAGAGATATCATCTACCTTAGTTGAATTATCATCCACCATAGAACAAAACACCGATAACGCCAGAGAGACATCTCGTATATCACAGGTGGCATTAAAGAAGGTACAACAGAGTAATAACTCGTCGCAAAAAGCACGCGACGCCATGGGAATGGTAGCCGAACGCATTTCGATAATACAAGAGATAGCTGCACAAACCAATCTATTATCGCTCAATGCAGCCGTGGAAGCCGCAAGAGCGGGAACGGCAGGGCGTGGTTTTGCTGTGGTTGCTACCGAAGTACGTAAATTGGCCGAAAAGAGTAAAGCGGCCGCTTTAGAAATAGAAAAACTATCGCGAAGAGCCTTGATGAACTCAGAGAAGGCAGGCATTGACATCAACGAACTGGTACCTGAAATGGAAAAAACAGCTAATTTAGTGGATGAGATATCAGCAGCTAGCGAAGAGCAGAACATGGGCATTCAGCAGATATCAGTCGCTTTACAGGAATTAAATAATGAAACGCAGAAAAACGCAGCCATTTCGGAACATCTGACCAACAATTCCAATTCGATGAATACCTTAGCGGAGGAATTAAATGTAGAACTTAGTTTTTTTGTTGTTAACACACCTTCCTCACCCATCAAATCATAAAAAGCAAAGTGTTATTGAGTGCTTGATGAAACCTATCTGTTGTATATTTGTTTTCAAAATATGAAAGCCTTATTGAAGGATTAATCAAGCATTAAATAGATACTATGAAATTAATATCGTGGAATGTAAATGGCATACGTGCCGTTGCTAAAAAAGATTTTTTTACCGATTTTAAAACCATGAATGCCGACGTCTTGTGCCTGCAAGAAACAAAAGCACAAGACGACCAAGTGGCCGAAGTTCTTCAGCAATTAGAGGGGTATTATTATTACTCTAACTCGGCTGATAAAAAAGGATATTCAGGCACAGCTATCATTACCAAAGTAAAACCACTAAGTGTTGGTTTTGACATGGGCATTGAAGAATTTGATACCGAAGGACGGATTCTTAATGTGGAGTACGAAACCTTTTATCTAGTAAATGTTTATGTGCCCAACTCGGGTAGTGATTTAAAACGTTTAGACTATCGTCAAGAGTGGGATTTGGCATTCTTCAAGTATCTAAAAGAGCTAGAAAAACACAAACCAGTGGTAGTGTGTGGTGATTTTAACGTAGCACATACCGACATAGACTTAGCGAGACCAAAAGCCAATTACAACAAATATGCTGGTTATATGCAAGCTGAGATAGATGGCATGGATCGATTTACAAAAGGTGATTTAATTGACACATTTCGTTTAAAGTACCCACAAAAGAAAGACATGTATTCGTGGTGGAGTTACAGAGCTGGTGCACGTGAGAAAAATGTAGGCTGGAGAATCGATTATTTCTTAGCTAGCAAAAGCCTTAGTCCACAAATAGAAGATGCTTTTATTTTAAAAGAGGTAACAGGTTCTGATCATTGTCCTGTTGGAATCATACTCACCCATTAAAACATAAAACCTTCATCCAACAAAGTCGGATGAAGGTTTTTACTTATACTTACATAGAATTAAGCCTATAAAATGTAGACTAAAACATAACTTAATGGGCAATAAACACACCATTTACAAAGGCTTTACTCCCTACCATAGGCTATTCACAGGGCTGATTTACATACACTTCTAGCCACTCAATCATAATATCTAAATCATTTTCAATTATTGACCAAACAATTTCATAATCTATTCCAAAATACTCATGAATTATTCTATTTCTAAAACCACGTAACCTTTTCCATTCAATCTCAGGATTCATGCTACGATAATCAGGGTCAATTCTATTTGCAGCTTCTCCTACGATTTCAAAATTACGAACAACTGCATCAATGGTCTTATCATCAGCAACAAAAGAGTCATAATCAAGCCCTAATGTGTAGCGCTTTATCTTTAATGCAGATTCAAGCATATCTTCGAGAAGTAGCTTTCGATCTCTACTAGACATAAATCAGATCTGTTTGAATGGCATTAAAATACTTCTCCTTGATACCATTTCTTGATACCAAATCAACTTTAATTCCAATAATCTCTTCAATTTCATCAGCAAGATCAATAAAACGAATTCCGATCTTATCATTAAATTCAACAATAATGTCTAAATCACTTTTTTCATTCTGTTCTTTTCTAGCATATGACCCAAAAATGGCCATTGACTGAATTGGATATTCAGAATAAAGCTGTTGCTTATGAATAGACAGGCTAAGTTTTATTTCATTTAATGATTTCATAATCCAAATCTAATGATTTTTTATCAAAATCAATATAATGTTAGCATTGTAACAATCCTAATTAACCTTAACCACAAGAGTTACACTACTTTTTTAAACCGTTATTTTTAAACAGTTCAAAGGCCGATTGATAATAGGTTATTGCTTGAACTAACATGGTTGAATCCGTTTTTATTGGACTTAATTCGTTACTATCCCTATTCCATATAAACGACTCCTGTTTTTTCTGCGTCTCAAGTATCAATAACGTATCCTTCTTAAGTAAGCACACCTTACGGTGGTTTGCAATAAGCGCTCTTTCGTCAGCAGGTCTCATTTTAGATATATCTAAACCATACAAATTAGTCTCATACGACCAGTTTAAATAACCAAAAACTGTAGGCATAATATCAATCTGAGAGGCCAGTTTGGTGATTTGTTGAGGCGCTTGACTAGGCAAATTATAAATAAAGGCAGGTATCAGGTGACGACTCACGTTAATTTCACTCTTACCAGCACTCGCAGCACAATGGTCTGAAGCCACTACAAAAATGGTATTCTTAAACCAAGGTTTTGTTTTGGCTTTTTCGATAAACTGACCAAAAGTAACATCCGCGTAACGTATGGCACCTTCTCTACTTTTACCAGAAGGAATATCAACAACACCATCGGGATAAGTAAATGGTGCATGATTGGAATTAGTCATGAATAGATAAAAGAATGGTTTTTGGGATTGTGCATCTTGATCAGCTTTAGCTAAAACCACATTATAGATATCACCATCGCAAGCACCCCACGCATTTTCAAAGGTAATCTGCTCATCCTTAATTTGAATTCGTTTCCCAACAATAGTAGGTTGTGTTCTAAACTCTTTTTTACGATCAACCACATCAAAACCGTTATTTCCAAAATAATTAGCCATGTTATCAAACAGGGCATCTCCCCCACAGAAAAAAGTGCTTGAATACCCCTTTTGTTTAAACACTTCGGCAATGGTAAAGAGGTTAGAATTATTTGTGCGTTTGACAATGCTACGCCCTGGTGTTGGAGGAACGGATAACGAAAACGCTTCTAGTCCACGAATGGTTCTAGTGCCAGTGGCAAATAAATTAGTGAATGCAATTGATTTACTCATGATCGAATCAAGGGCAGGTGTTAGGTTTTCGTCATTGCCATAGTGAGCTAAATACGAGGCACTCATGCTTTCCATACCAACAAAAATAATGTTTGGACGTAACTCACTGCCTGAGTTACGAATAAGGCGTCTGATAGTCCCTTCATCCCCTAATAAACTATCGCCATCGGCTGTGATAAGCAGCGGAAGCTTCAGGTGCAGTTTATCCTTTGGTATGGTTTGGTAAAACTCGTCATAGTTTAATTCGTTGCTTTGATAGGCGGCAAAAAAAGAATACAAACCCGATTTAGCCAACTCATTTTCATTGACATTAGCAAAGCGTTCGGCTTGTGTATTTTTAATATATACATGAAATATAGCCACAACAGAAAATCCTATCAACACAGGGATTAACTTGTGTTTAAATTGCGTATCACTCTGGTAATAGTCTGTAAAATAATTACGTCGCTTAGTGTATATTATAATTAGAGATGTAATGGCAATAAGTACGGTAATAAGATAAGGCAGTGGGTAGGATTCATGAATATTTTGTACCACCTCCCAGGTGTATAATAAATAATCGATGGCAATAAAGTTAAAACGACGTTGATACTCATCCCAAAAAGTAATCTCTGCCAGAAACGAAAAGATAAGCACCAACAATACCAAGATATAAGCAAAATTGGTTGCAATGCGATCGAATCGACTACCATGAAACTTAGAAGGTACCAATAACAAATAAACCAAAGAGATAGCTAAGATATACGACAGACTACCAATATCGAAAAACAAACCTAAAGCAAACACCTCTATGGTATTAACCAATGAAAAGTCTATTTCCTTAATAGCCATCACGAATAGTATTATACGGATGAGGAAAGACAGACTTAAATAAGTGAAACTAAAAGCCTTTAACAAGGCAAAACGCTTTGGGAGTGTGAAATTCATACCTAGTATTTAAAAGAAGGGCAAACTTACTAAAAATACTATAATGATGAATGACATAACCCAAAAAGTCGTTTATTTAAGATGAACGACCCTATGTTATCATCGGTTAATTGAATAAAAAAAGCCGCTCAGAAATACTGAACGGCTCTTTTTATATATTAAAACAAAACTACTCTATGATTTTATAGTCTAACTCAGCTAAACGCTTGTAAGAGCTATAACGCCATTTTGCATTATCCTCAGATGCTTTAAACAACTCGGCAGCATCAGCTGGGAATGCTTTAAGCAATGCAGTATAACGTACCTCATTGTGTAAGAATGCTTGGAATTTAGACCAGTCAGGCTCTTTTGAATCTAAGGTGAATGGATTTTTTCCTTCATCCTCATTCAAAGGATTGTAACGGAATAAATGCCAGTAACCCGACTCAACAGCCAATTTACCTTCTTCTTGCGTTTTACCCATACCGTTTTTCAAGCCGTGGCTGATACATGGAGAGTAAGCAATAATTAAAGAAGGACCTGGATATGCTTCAGCTTCTTTTAACGCTTTGAAATACTGTGCTTGATTAGCTCCCATAGATACCTGTGCTACATACACATAACCATAGGTAGTAGCCATCAAACCAAGATCTTTTTTACGAATACGTTTACCAGAAGCAGCAAACTTAGCAATAGCTCCAATAGGTGTAGCTTTAGAAGACTGACCACCTGTGTTAGAATACACCTCAGTATCCATCACCAAGATATTCACATCTTTACCAGAAGCAATCACGTGATCTAAACCACCGTAACCAATATCATAAGCCCATCCATCACCACCAAAGATCCACATTGATTTCTTAGCTAGATAATTTTTCAATGCAAGAATTTCTTTGGCAACAGCATGTGTTTCGTTAGCTAAAGTTTTCACAACAGCTTTAGAAATCTCCATGGTTTTAGCACCGTTTAATTTATTCTCTAACCAAAGTTCAAAAACAGCTTTTGTTTCTGCGTTTACTTCCGTTAATGACTCTTTCATCTTACGCTCAATACGATCGCGCATTTTCTCAACACCAAGAGCCATTCCTAAACCATACTCCGCATTATCTTCGAATAATGAGTTAGCCCAAGCTGGACCACGACCATCGTCACCTTTACAGTAAGAAGACGCAGGAGCAGATCCACCATAGATAGAAGAACAGCCAGTTGCGTTAGCAATCATCATGCGATCGCCAAATAACTGAGTAATTAACTTAATATAAGGTGTTTCACCGCAACCAGCACAAGCACCAGAGAACTCAAACAAAGGCTTAGCAAACTGAGAAGCCTTCACGTTCATATCTTTAGGAGAAATGGTATCTTTATACGTCACATTGCTTGCAATATAATCCCAATTCTCTTTCTGAGGCATCTGCGACTCCAAAGACTTCATTACCAAAGCTTTTGTTTTAGCAGGACAAATATCAGCACAGTTACCACAACCCGTACAGTCAAGCACACTTACTTGAATACGGTATTGTAAGTCTTCAAAGCCTTTACCATTGGTTTTCTTGGTTAGTAATCCTGATGGTGCACCAGCCAATTCTTTCTCATCTAATAAGAAAGGACGAATAGCAGCGTGAGGACACACATAAGAACACTGGTTACATTGAATACAATTGTCCATTTGCCATTCTGGAACATCAACAGCAATACCACGCTTTTCGTAAGCTGTAGTACCAGCAGGTAAAGTACCATCTTCCATGCCTTTAAAAGCACTTACAGGTAAATCATCTCCTTTTTGAGCATTGATAGGCTGAACAAAGTTTTTAATAAAATCTGGCGCATTTTTAACTCCATTAATCACCACTTTACCTTCTAGTTTAGACCATTCTGCTGGTACGTCGACTTTTATTACAGCAGCACCTTGATCAACCGCTTCGTTGTTCATTTTCACAACACCTTCACCCTTGCGACCAAAAGTTTTAACAATAGCCTTTTTCATTTGCTCAACAGCCTTATCGTAAGGTATTACTTGAGCAATTTTGAAAAATGCAGATTGCATAATGGTATTGGTACGACTCCCTAAACCAATTTCAAC
>QKIO01000315.1 GCA_003251015.1 Bacteroidales bacterium | reverse complement strand
CCAGCCACATTACAAATGCCAATGATAATAGCCCCTTTTTCTTTAGCCATTTTAATGGCAGCTAGCGTATCTGCCGTTTCTCCACTTTGCGAAATGGCCAATACCACATCACCTTCGTTAATGACAGGATTACGGTACCTAAACTCGCTGGCATACTCCACTTCCACAGGAATACGTGCATACTCTTCAATTAGGTACTCACCTACTAAACCAGCGTGCCACGAAGTGCCACATGCAATAATAATAATACGTTTGGCTTCGGTTAGTTGAGGTAATACGTGAGCGATTCCGCCTAAATGAATTTTTGAATGATCCATAGAGATACGTCCTCTAAAAGTATCGGAAATAGACACGGGTTGTTCAAAAATTTCTTTTAGCATAAAGTGCTCATATTCTCCTTTATCAATCTCATCGATACTAAGATTAATCTGCTGGATAGTAGCTTCTTTAGTATCATTATGGATATTGGTAAGTGACATGCCATTTTTATTAATAACAGCCACTTCTTCATCGTTTAAATAAATAACTTTATCGGTATACTCCACAATTGGAGATGCATCAGAGGCTAAAAAATACTCGTTTTCACCCACGCCAATAACCAATGGACTGCCTTTGCGTGCTGCAATAAGTTGATCGGGCTCATCTAAACAGGATATCACTAACCCATAAGCACCTACTACCTTAGTTAGCGCAAGGCGAACTGCTATTTCGGCACTTACCTTTTGTTCAAGATAGATGCTCTCGATAAAATTAACCAACACCTCCGTATCAGTCTCGCTCTTAAAAGAATAACCTCTCGTTGTTAGTTCCTTTTTTAAGTGGGCATAATTCTCGATGATGCCATTGTGAACCAAAACAAATTTATTGTTCTGAGACGTATGTGGATGCGAGTTTGTGTCACTAGGAATACCATGTGTAGCCCAACGGGTATGTCCCATGCCAATGGTTCCAGAGATGGATTGCCCCTTCGCATGTTCTTCTAAGTCTATTACTTTACCTTTACACTTATAAACAAATAAACCATCGTTAATAAGTGCCACTCCTGCCGAATCGTAACCTCTATACTCTAGTCGCTGTAAACCTTTTATAAGAATTGGATAGGCTGTTCTATCGCCTACATATGCTACTATTCCACACATAATGAACTACTAATTTTGGTTTCAAAAAATACTTTTAATCTACAAATTTATAAATTGATGGACAAAGATAAACTAATTAGCGTTTTCTTTTACTCTATTTTAGCCTTTAGTTCTAACAGCTCATTATGCCGAAGCTTCGTTTGTTGAAGTAAATCCTGTAAAATAGCCTGTTCTTGATGAAGGCCCCTAACGGCGTCAAAATCTTGCTGTGCCGCGTCAGCCTGCTCATCTAAACCATAACCAATACGACTATCGCTGGAGTATTCCTTCATGGCATCGGCATAAATTAATTCTTCCCACTGCTTAGATGCGGCATCCCACTGATCTAAAAACGAATGGATAGAACTGACATCAACATTGCCCAAATCAATCGACAATTCAGTTTGAAAGAGGTGATGACACCATGCCCACTCAACTGCTGCATAGTTTTCATGCCACTCTTTTAAAGCAATATCCATTCTTATCCCGTCAGTGTTAATGACATAAGTATCAATTAAATCGTCAAGATGCTGTTTCGAAATGATTAAACCAGATATATCTACCCATTGTTTACAGATTTCTTTTTGATGAGGACGAATAAACTCTTTAAAGTTATTCCCCCCATGGCTTGAAACCTCTTTTAGCTGCTTGCTTAGTTGATTTCCTAAGTAGTTTATCAAAGCCATTTGATATAATTCTATCCCTTTTTTTGCTGCCAAAAGTGGGATAATCACGCCTTGGTAAAGTAACATATCCTCATCGTTTGTGTTTTGAGCGATCAGATTTTCTAGTAAGTGTTTCCCTTCTATGATCTGTTCAACCACACTAGGATTTAACATACGAAATTCAATACAATCAAGTAAATGACTATCTTTACGCGCATCGCGAATAGGCCATTTTTTGGCATCACGATAGGTGCCTATGCTTTTAAGATTCACAGCAGGTAAAAGGATCGATTTACCATCTTCTTCTAGTAAATACGAAAAGGGTAAATGACTGATATTAGCATGATGATAGTGACGACCCATCACCATGGTAAAAGCGCCAATATGAGCTGGCCACAGAAGGTAAGCATCACTACTGGTTTTACATCCACGCTGCATAATGCCTTGGTGCACAGGCCCCATCTTATACATGTGGTTGCTTTGATTGGTGCCACTACCTGCATTAAAAAACGAATAATAGCCCGCTATAAGTAATGTTGATTTATGATGAGTAAGGGTATAAGGTCCCGCAAATACATGACAAGCCTCTCCCAATAACCCTTCACTATTGGCAAAAAACAAGGAATGAAGCGCTGAGAAATATGTGCTCAAGGTACACCCTTGACCTACAAAACAGTGGCTTACAATAGCGCCATCACTCACCGTAGCGCCTGTAGCACTAATGAAATGGTCGGCCATCACCCCAGTGCCAAAATAACTTGGATGATGACCATTACTATTTATGGTACCGTTTGTTAATCGTACAACCCCCTCAAGCTTAGCGTACGACCCAATATTTACATTTGTAATTGAGCCACAATTGCGAAGACTAGCCCCCTCTTTTATTGTTCCGTAATTAGAACGTATCGAAGTTGTATAATGGGTGACGTATAACTCAAAAGCGTCTATCAACGCAGAGTGATGCCTATACATACACAACAAATAAGCCGTTTGTGCGGATAGTTCATCGTACATAGGCACTGGACGTCCCCCATTTTCATTCAAGACTTTTACCCTTGTTCCGTTCCCAAAGGAGCTCATCTCGTTGGTAATAATCGCATCCACATTGTCTATAATCACACCCGTTTGGATATGATAATTAGCTATGTAGCCATTGATATTACGAATGTACACATCAGAGTCAATGGTACAGTTATGCAATTTTGCATTAGTGATGCCCGTAGCTTGTGGCAACCCACCGTCCAAAACAAGCGTTTTGGTGAACGTACCCAAACGAATAGCACCCGATAGATGCACATTATTTAGAGCCGAAGGCCTAAATGCCACATCAACCAGAACATTTGACCAGTCGGTAGAAGTACAACTATTAAGCTCTAAAGCTTTAATTTCGGAAGGACTTAACGCACGGTAATCACTCATTGATAGGAGGGTGTTTTTAGGAGGAACAACAAAGTGTTTACTTTCCTAATTCGTCATATTTCAAGAAGTCTTGAACTTCTGTAAAAGCTTTTTCCATACGTAACATATGATCAATCAAAAAGTGCATAATGTCAGGCCACAGGTCTTGATTATACATATCGCAAGCCATTTGATTATAAGCACGGCATACGGTTTTACCTTCAGGTTTGAGGTAATTACGTTCCCACAAAAGCGGCAATCCATATTCATTTTCGAAGATGGTTTTACAAGCATAAAGTTTTTCGTAAAGGATAATTCTCCGCTCTTCGCTCCGATGGTTTATTTCGAGAGCCACACAAGCTTTTTCTCTATCTACATCAAAGCGTAAATCCAACCCTTTGATACCCGTTCTGTCAAACGTCCAGCTTTTACGCCTACCCTTCTGCATAGGTAACCGTTTGGCTTTATTATCTAATTTTTGCCAAAACAATTGTCTTAGTTCCTTTTCTTCTTCTTGGGTGTACATGGTACTATTTAAAATATTTATTTTGACCAAATCATAAAAAAATGCCGTACCCTTTTATCGATACGGCACGTTAGTGTTTTTATTAGAAGTTATATCTCAAACTAGCTAAGATACGACTGTTTGCTACCGACTTGGTGTCTTTAGGCACGGCCTTCTCGTTTGGTGTGCCGTACGCAGCCACAGTGTATAACCACTCAAGGCCAAACACTACTTTTTCGCTACCGTAAAAACGCACGCGTGGACAAATCGAATATAG
>QKIO01000357.1 GCA_003251015.1 Bacteroidales bacterium | reverse complement strand
ATCCCATTCGTGACCATTTATGACCAAACTCATGCTCGATTCGTAAAAGGCTTCCGCTTCGTGGGGCTGGAGGAAACGTATGGATTGGAAAGTAATCTCGTCCTCTCTTACTGATCCACCACCATGCCAATCAATCAACGCATTTTTCCTAAAAATCTCCAAATTTTTATATTCAGCATATGTCTTGGCAAATTTCTTCTCTCCCCAATCAGTAGATATAATTGGCAAGTCTGAATTTATAAGAGTATTAAACTGATGCTCAGAGTTAATGTCGCTAAAGAGCTTAGTCTTATAGATCGCTGCACCATTTGTGTTGTTAACAAGCCTATTGATACATTGATGAAAAGCCCCTTTAAATTGGACATACTCTTCATTCCAACGTTGTAACATATAATTATTTATTCTACTGTTTTCCATTTCCATTCGTTATTTTCATTAAACAGTTCATATATACCATCAACTTCTTTATTTGGGTTTTTGGTGCTCATTACTTTAGCGATGGTTCCATCCGCATTGTAGTGTGTGGCGATAGCTCCTTTTTTTAACTCTTGAAACCCTTGATGCACTTATCAGAGACTTTAAAACTAAACACTCATTTGGGATTGCTCAGTAGTTAGATAGATTTTTTTATTCGTCTATGATATTCATCCCAATTAAAGTCTATTCCTAATCTTGGTACAACTTCTCCGAAAATAAAATCGAAATCATTTTCTTTCGATTTCACGTACTCATACCATTCTTCTGAAAATTCACTATAAGGGTCATTCGTAGCTCCTCCCTGCATTCGCATTCCGTGATGAATGTTAGCTACCCAATATTTTACCTTATTATCAATAGAGTAGTTATGGTATTCATCAATCCAAAATAAACGTTCTTTTTCTTTGGCTTGTTCAGCTAATTTTTTATGTTTTTGAAGAATTTGTTTTTCTTCTTCACTTAATTCGTAATTACTCATAACCTTATTGTTGAACTACTGAAATTTTGTAAATACCATTATCTAATTCTTTAGATAAAATTTTAAATTGTTTTCCAGGTAATAAAAGCAACTCATCTCTGCTATAATTTCTAAACTTTATCCCGTCAGCAAAGTCAGATATGATAGGTGCGTTATTTACCTCCATTGTAAGTTGGATGTTTTTGCCTGGTTTATTAAAAAAAGCGGCTGTTTGAGTACTTCCACAAGAAACAAACTCATCGTATGTTACAATGTCACCTACGTTATGCTTACTTAAAAAAGCTGTTAACGCTTGCCCTTCTAACTTAATTGCTCTAAATGCAGTGCCATTATATTTGGGAACTTTCCCTAACGCAGATGTTAGAATATTTTTTAAACCCTGTGTTTTAGAAGCATTAACACCACGTCTTAACCAATCATTTAATTCAAAATAAAAATTATCCGTTGTATATCCCCAAAGGCTATACGCTTCACCTTTTGTCAAAGTTGGAAATTGTGTTACTAAATCTTCTGCCTCGTTCAAAAATCTAAAGCCGTTATCGTTATGGTATTTCGTGAAATATTCTAAAATATCATCCTCTGTTTTACCAAATGCTTTCAAAGCATTCATAAAATCATTTGGTAATCTTGTCTTAGTAATAGCTTTTGTAGCGGTTTGTATAAGATTCCCCGCCCCATTCACAGTTATCACAGTCCCATCCTTAACACTTTTCCATGCATTGCGGACTTTTGCAGTATAAGTACTGTTGTTGTTTGTGCATACGGCATTAAAACGTTTCCAGCTACGAATTTTGTTTAAATTTTCTATCGCCGCAGGCAGTTTACTTAAGCCAACTGCAGTGCCTGCTCCGAGTTCAGCAAAGTCAACAGTTGCTTTGAACGTGTCCCATGCGTCATATAATGCTATGTTTTCGGTATATTCACTAGCTGATAACGCATTTTTCTCTTTTAGGATCTCTGAATCAAGCGCACTAGCAAGCCCTGCAACTCTTGTTGTAAATATTGCAATTGTTGCTAATGAGGTTCCCCCAGTAAAAGGGGCTGTTGCTAAAGCTGCTGATACTTGGATGCCATTCGTAATGTGACGTACATTATCATCAATGTTTTTACTTTCAATTGATCGATTCAGCAATATTGCATAATACGCAGGCACAACAGCCGTATAGCCAGCGTCATAACCAAGTGAGGGGTAGTTCTTTGCAAATGTTATTGTTACTGGCTCAAATGGGTTGTATGCTGCTTGATATACAGTTGGAATGGAACGGTCAGGCAGAATGCTTCCTGGTTTAGAGACGTATGTCTTTGTATCGATATACTTGTATTCTTGCGACAGTTCTACTTTACCTGTTGTATTATTAAAAACAACGGTATAGGGGTTGTGGCTTGCTACAAAACTAACGTTGAATCCTTGAAATAAGTTGTATATCCTGTTAATTTCACTCCCAATATAAAAATTGTCTTGTCCTGGGTGAAAATCAAAGAAAAGCATATCTTTTATGCTCAAGTCTAGGTATTGATAAACAACGGGCTTAATCCCAAGTTGCGCCCAATTATCACCAATAAATTGGTTTAAGACTTCTGCTAATCCATAAAAAAGGGCTAAATCTTTATCATCCGTTAAGTCTTTATATTCTGTTATTTGATCACTTAATTTAGCTATCCAATCGTAATTATTTGCTGCAAAGCCGTTTTTCAACAAAACAATTTGATCTGTTTTAGGAGTATGCTTAACAAGTTCGGCTAATAAATTCAATCCGCTATTTGTCCAATATTTATCTTCATAAATAATGTTTGAAAGGCATTTTGTTCGGACTGTTATGTTTAGCGCTTTAAATTCTATGTCTCTACACATTCCTGCGCAGGCAGATGTGTATTTGGCTAATCCTTCAGCATCTTCTTTTATTGTGTTATTTGCTAGCTCCGTTAAAGTAGTAATGACTTTTGTAGCAGCGGTAGTTGTTATTGCCGTTGCCCCTACTGCTTTTGAATAACCGTCAACATCAAAGAGTTTTTTTAACTTAATCCAGGCAATATCTTCAGAAGAAGAATTTCTGTAGGCAATTTTAATTGTCGAATACTCGTCAACGATTGAGATGTAACATTTAGTAAGGTCAACAGCCGCGTTAAACTTAACACTTACATCTACTGCTTGATAAGTAACACCACCAAAGACAAAGGTGCGTGGATTCCCAGATGTAGGATTTTCATTATATCGTCCATTTTTGTTTATAAATGAAAAGGATGTTTTACTCTTATTAGCTCTTATATCGTCAATGATATTTTGAATTTTCCAAGCGTATCCACCAATCTCCTGATCCTTATCCTTAGCCAACAATCCCCATACTTCTCCTGGGTCGTGAATGGCATCCCACTGTACTTTCATGAGTTCGGTAGCGGAGGGATTTTCGCTATAACTCATTAGGTTGTTGTTGTATTTGGCGGTTTCGCCCAGGTATATGTCGTCAAAAATATGGTATAGATAGGCACCCCCGTGGCATAGTTCATGGGCAAGCACACGTCCTTTGAGGTCGGTGTTGGCCATGGTGTTACAGCCATATAAGAAACCAAATTGTTTCTTAAAGTTCATTTTACCTTGCAGGCCACCTTCGTCGCCACTACCGTTGTTAATGGTTGAGCCAATGGCAAATACATAGGCCGTGGTATTGTCGGAGGCATCAAAGCTGTCTAAGCCAGAGTAGTAGTCAATCACGGTTTTTTCGTCGCCGGTATAGTCGTTACCCAGCAGGGTGCTACCCGAAGGCGAGAACAAACGATTGCCAGCACCTTGCCATTTATCCTTTAACGACTCGGCCACACTCACTTGGTAAGTAATGCCAATGGGGTTAAAGATGGTGTTGAGTTTGGTTTGCAGTTGATCTGCTTGGCTTTGCTCTACCTTAACATCCGTGCCCACGGGTATAATAAGTACCTTTTTAGTTACTGTGGGGTAGGAGGCTAGTAGCAGGGCGCCATGCACCTTCATGTTTTCGCCTTTGCCTGTTACTGCTAGTATCTCTTGTGCATCGTTAGCAGGGCCACCCAGTAGGAGCAGATCTGCCGTAGAGCCAGAAACGTTGGTCATCACCTTATACTCATCACCTTTGCGATTGATAAAATGCACGTCGGCTTTGTTTAAGCCACTGGCAAAGGTTACTTTTACGTTATCGGTAGCGCCAGGAGTTATGGCTTTTGCCGAATAATAGGTGCCGTCGATTTTAAGGTATTTACCCATTAAGGTGGTGGTAGTGCCATATTTGTCTTGAAATACATCAAAAGCATATTTGGCACCACTGGTAGTGGCAAAAGTGACTTGTGGAGCCTCTTTATCAATTTTTAGGTTGGCTACATCAATACCGGCACCGTTGTTGGCTCCTGCATAATCGGCATTGGGTGTAGTTACTGGTACGCCATCCTCTGTTTTTGTGGAGGCAAACTCTCCCAGTCCACCAGTAATTGGAATTCCAGTATCGTTACCACCTTGAAAACGGTTCATGTATTCCACACCAGCTTTCTGCGCAGCCGCAATGCCTACTTGCGCTTGATCAAGTGCGTTTGAGGCATCACCCAAGGCCGTAGAGGTAGCCTTAACGGCATCGTTTAGTTTGTTAATGGCACTGGTTACGGCATTGTCAACTCCGGTTGCATCCACTTTACCATTAGTCACACAATTTTTATCGTTTACCTGAAGGTCGGTGAAACTAACCTTCAACGTTACATTGTCGGTTTTGTTAAGGATGGCCATGGTAGTGGTGCCAGTACCGTTGTACTTGTTATTGGCAGAGGCTGTTAGTGTTTCAATTTTAAGGGTAAAGTCGTAGATGTCAATCACTGAGCCCACAGCTATTTTATCAGCTGTTATGGGTGTTTTAGACGTGCGGTCGCAGATGTCTGCCGAACCACAATCGTCGTTGGATTGACCTTTTAACGTGCTGGCCGTAAGTATTGTATTGGGTACGGCTTTGTCGGTGCCACACACCCCTTCGAGCTGAAACTGGTAGGAGGTGTTTGGTTTTAAGTTGTTTATGGTATATAAGTTAAGCGTTTGGTCGGGGTTTTTCGATTTAAGGTCTTCGGATTGCTCAAGCACTTGGGTGTATTTTTTAGACCAAGGCTGACTTTCTTCTTTGTAATGAATGTTGTATTTACGGGGTGTGATGGTCTCAACCGACCACTTAAGCTGTACCTCATTAGCTGTTATGGTGCCCAGCTCAACCAAGGGTATGCTATCGCAATTTTTGCCAGCTATGGCTGTCATGTCAAGCTTGGCTTCTTTAGAGAAGATGCTATAATCGCTTCCACATCTGCAACGCACCTTGTAGGTGTAGGAGGCGCCTTCTTGCAGGTCTTTAATTTTACAAAAGTCACCAGTGGTGTTAAACACCTTGTAGTCTTGTGTGCCTTCGATGGCATAAAAGAGCTGGTAGTCTTTAGCGCTAGAAATTCTATCCCACTCAAAGTTAGCAGTGGTAGTACTCACCGCTTCGGCTCTTATTTCAGCAGGCGGAAAACAATCTGCTGTGCCTTGTTCTATATTTAATTGTACCTCACTATCTAATCGAAAGCCTTTAACGGGGCCATCTATTACGGTATTGTCCGAGCAGGTGTATTTAACCTGGTAATTGTACAACACATCGTTTGTGATGGGGGTTATAATAGCTTGCGGTACAGTGGTTGTTATCGAAGCTTTGGTGTTTGGTGTTAAGGCATCCCACCATATAAATTCGTAACTCTTGTACACGTTTTTGCTGGCCCATATCACTTTAGCCTCTTTGGTATCGGCACTATTTTGGGTGCTTTCCACAAAAAGCGCTTCTGGCTTGGGTGCTGGGCAGGTTGAGGTTTCGGTATTTAGCTCACCGGTGAGTTTAAAGTTTTGGCCAAACACTGGGTTTTGCCAACCGATGCAACGGGTAGCTAGGGTGTATTCGTAATCGACATTTAGTTCGATCAGACTTTGATCCAGGGTGTAAGATGTTTGGGTGTTATCGAGCTGTACGATGGTCCAAGGATCGTAGGTGGCATAACGGCGGTATTTTAATTCATAAGTCTGGTGGTTGCCGTACGTATTCCATTTTATGATGGCTTGAGGGTTAAGCTCTTGTGTTACTATCTCAACCGTTGGCATTGGACTCACACAATCTTGTTCTGTTAAGCTAAAAGTGTTTACCTCGGAACGACCATTGTTAACAAACCGTTTTGTGTCTTTGTCATTACCAGCAGGGCTGTAGGCTTGCACTTGCCAGGCGTAACTAACGCCCAACTCAAGAGGCGAGGCGGTGTTATCGTACAGTAGGTTGTTGTACCTTAATCCACTAAATACCGATGTGCCCGAAAGCGTGTTTGAGCTTTGGATGGCCTCATTGGGATTACGATTTGAAGGATCAATTTTTACAAGGGTGAACTCATACAGGATGTCGCTATTGGCGGCATAAGCCTGTGGAGGTGCGTTCCAGCTAAATGAAACAGGTATATTGGCAGATAGCTTCTGTTTGTTAATAGGATATATTAATGTAGGCGCATTTATTGACAAGATATTGACAATGGAAAAATCGGTTGCTGAATTGGACACGGGAATTTTTGATGTCTTTTCAATGGCCGTATAGGTGATGGTGTAAATGCCTTCTGAACCCAGGGCAGCCCCTGAATTAAAGGTGAATAATTCTTTCTGCTCTTGATAACTTAGGGTGGATACCACACCTGCATATAACTTCATCCCTATGGCTCCAGTAGACACGTAGCTCTGTCCCTTGTAGGTGATGGAGGCTTTTACCTCCACCTCTATGCTGGGGCGCTGCAAATCTTTCAAAGCTACATTAACCCCCAAAAGTAAGGGGTTGCTCAAATCGTCGATGCTGGCAACACTACCCTTGATGATGCCTTCCACCTTCACTGGGTAATATTGTTGAGCGTTTAATCCAAACGATAAGAGTACTAAAAAGAGTAGGGTATGCAGGTGTTTATAATTCATTGTGTCCTTATTTGTCTAATTCTAATGTAACTTGTTTTTTTTAGGCTATTTAATAAGCAGTACCTTCTGCGTTACTTCAATGGTTGGGTACTGTACACTTACGATATACAAATCGCCCGTTTTAAATCCGCTGGTTGGTATATCTAATTGATACGATAACTTATTACCCACCTTGGTTGTGTAAAGTAACTTTCCTTCTAAATCCAATAAACGAACCGTAATAACATCCTTGGTGCTTGATTTAATAAATGTTTGAATCACATCACCAGTTGCTGGATTTGGGTAGATGCTAAACGTGTTGGTTTTTGGCACCAGTCGGTAAGGTTCTTGGATGGACGGATCTTTGTAGGTAACCACAATTGTACGATCCTGTTCCACGTAACAATCGCCTAGGGTCGATCGCTGCTTGAGTACGTAACTACCTTCTTCGGGCGCTATGATACGGAACTCATCAGAGATTTGAGTGTACTCGTTTTCTGTAATTCCCTTTTCTAAGTCGCTGGTGAGCACTGGCACAATACCCGAAGGTGTTTTCCAAGTGATGGTATTACCTACTGCTGTTTTCCCCCAATGATTAGATACATCAACCAATACGATGGTGTCACCTGCAAAACAATTGGTCGAGATCACAAAATCGGGTTTGTAAGGAGCGGGTTTATACTGCACTTTAAATACATCACTTAAATTACATTCTGGTTGTCCGTTTGATACCAGTAGTTTTACCGTAGCGCTCGTTTCAATCTTTGCCACTTGCGTACCTTCAATGGTTGCAAACTCGTTATTGCTTGCTGTCCAGGAGTATGTTAAATCGGCACCCTTGATTTTACAGTCTAGGGTGAAGTCAGAACCTGGACATGGCGTGTAAAGGTCATCCAGCAAACTAATGCCTTTGGCGGCCAGTTGACACAGCAAAGGAGAGGCGAAGTAACAAGCACTTAATTCCGACGAGCGGTTGTCAACCGTTACTTGTGCCACAAACTGACTCTTGTCAGAGAAGCCGTAGTTCTCAGTAGGTATCTGTAAGGACCATTTTCCAGCAGCGTCAGAAATGGTGGTGTTTAAAAATAATTTCGCTTGTTGGTTTTTCTCAGGAAGCGTTGTTTGACTGTCGGTGCCAAAGGATTCATAAACCATCACTTTCGTGTTTGGAAGTGACGTTGTGCCACTTATAATCATGCTTTCAATGCCTTGCACATCGGCACCTGTTACGCTTGGCGCCATCACTATTTTCTTGAATGCATCTTGGTTGGATGCATCGTCATTAAGGGCATTTAGATTTATGCCTTTTAAGTCGCTGCGTTCCGAGAAAACCTGATTCTGTTCCATCACCACGTAAGCCGATTTTTTCACATCGATCCCATTTTTGCCTGCGCCATAGTTAACAATGGTGTTTCCGCTTACGGTCATTAAGTTGGTTTGATCTAACTCTATGGCCGTGTTGTTAATACCTGGCACTAAACTAAAATTGTGCATGCCTTGCCCCTTGAGTTTAAAAGCATCATCTACCCCTAAACCATTACCTGTAATGGAGGTGTTGCTAACATGTTTGGCTGTTATGGCCGGCTGCGTTAATGCCACAATGGTATTTTTAAACAAGGTGCAATTGCTAATGCTAGCTTCGGCCGATCCTGTTAAACGAATTCCCATCATGTTGGAATATTGATTTTCGATAACAACGGTGTCCTTAGACATACCAATGTTGTTATTCTCAATAAACAAACCACCTGATGTGCCACTTACCTCAATAAAAGCCTTTGTTTCGGCGGTTTTATTATCGCCATAGGGCATCACATTACTTGTGATACGTTGTAAAGAGCTGTTTTTAACAACAATGGCACTTCCTGGGATGGCTGTGTTTAGATCACCAAAGGCATTGGCCGTAATTTGATTGGCCGATGTTAACTCGGTTAATTCTATGCCTGTTTCTAGGAAGTTGATGCGGTTGCCTTGGATGCTATTTTGCGAAACATCTGAACTGGCACCCGCCTTTAATAGGGCAGGAGCAGGAGTAGGTGTTTCATTTGTTGGCGCTACTTCCTCTTCGATGATATTGGTTAATAACACTGCATTAGTCACATTTTCTAGTTTGCTATTGAGCAGTTTATTACTGCTAGCACTCTTATGAAAACGCACCCCAGTGGTGTAACCCGATACCGACACATCCTTAATAACAGAGCCATTGCCACTCACTTCAATAGCCACATCACCGCGTGAGGTGTCGCTACTTAAGTAAACCACCGTTAAGCTATCAATGGTATTATCTTCGTTTTGTATGCGCATCGGCAGTTCTGTGTTTTCAATGGTTAAATTGCTGATGGTCGATTTTTTAGAATCCTTGGTGATGTCAAACAACACCGTTTGTTCTTTCAAACCAGCACCATTGATGAAGATCTGATTGTCGGTCTTCGTAGTTTTCTTATCGCTCTTAAGTGTATTTGTGTATTGGGTAGAACCAAGCATGTCGAAACCAAGAAACGATTCGATGGGTGGAATTTCATCCATCAATACAATCTCATAACGGTTGTTGATTTTATCTTTCATGTTAAACACAACCTTAGCTCTTACGTCGGCACAGTTAACATTGATTAAAGCTTGACGCAAGGAGCCGTCTCCATCGTTTCCGCCATGGGTAACTTCTAGTTCGCGCACCACCTCGTCGATGTGTATGGCTTTGGATGTCTCAGACGTATTACCTATAGCATCGGTAGCCGTAACAATGAAATGGTAGTCTTTTTGGTCGTCGGTGTGATAAAACTCACGTGGGATGCGTAACGACCATCGGCCTTTTAAGTCAGCTTGGGTGGCTAGTGCTTCACTTGCTTGTCCATGGGTAAGGTAAAGCTCTGTACCATCTACTTTTTTACCTGTGAAGAAAATCTCTATGGAATCAGAGGGTTCAGAAGTACCCTCTAAAAACAGAGCCAAACGTGTTTCTGGTGTTTCACAGCCCACTTCGTTTTCATTTTCACGTTTCACCATATATTTCTCTATGGTAGGTGTCGAACGGTTGGTGTTTGATTTTACATCGGTGTCCTTATTTAAATGAATCAGCTTTGGCATAATCACTTGCTTGTCGATAGTAACGATGCCTTTTTCATCTAAAACAACTTTGTTTTGAGATATTTTTATTTGGTCCGATTTTTTTAAAGTAAAGGCTTGAGAGAGTGCTTTGTTAATGGTGTTGTTTAACACCAGAACGTTTTTGCTATTTTCGATTAACACACCTGTAATACGAGCTTCTGTTATGGTGTTGTTTTTCAGGGTTAGCGCTTCACAGTTTACAATTTGTATACAGGTGTCGCAGGTGCCAACAAGCATATTGTCTGCAATTATAAGCATGTCTTTCGAAGAGCTAAACAGCAGCGGCGAAGAGCTTTTGTCCATCACTACTTGGTTGTTCATAAAAGCTCCAGTGGACTGGTTCCAATTTATGTTTTTACTAGCATCCAAGGCCTGCAGTTTATTATCTTCCATTATTAAGTTAGTCATGCCATTGGCACTTAATAGGGTAGAGCTAGAGGCTATTTGTGCTTTTGTGATACTTACATTCTTAGAGTTATGCAAGTCTAAAGCGGTATGTGTTTGTTTTACCCTTAGGTCAGTCATCACCACATCTTCGGCGTTACTTAATTTAATGGCCGCACCCTTAGACATGTTTTCAAATGTCAGTGAGTCCATACTTAGGTGGTTAGACCCTAGTGCGTATACCCCTATGTTGGAAATTAATGAGAAGTCTATCTTTTTTAGTTCCACTTTGCCCTTGGTGAGAAGCATCAAGGCTGTGTCGGTATCCATAAATTGTACCCTGCGTAGTTTTAAAGAATCTACCTTATCCGTTATGGTCCATGTGGTTGTGATGGAGTCAAAAAGTGGGTTGTGACCGTTGCTGATAATGAGGTTTCGTAGGTCGCCCCTCACATTTTTACCTTCAAAATCTAATCCACTCTTCACGGTTAAATGGGGCAATGCCTTGTCTAAAAATACTTCCGAGCGTCCAGTTTGAATAGCCACCTTAATTTCAGCGGGCTCTTCCATGCTATTGGCACACACCACGCACTGGCGTAGTGAATTAGGTGCAGGGTATAGATCGTCGCCATTATCCTCATTACTATTGAGGTAACAAGTGCCTACGTAAATTAGATTAGACACCTGTGAGGTGTTATTTTCTAGGTCGGTAGCGGTAGCTGTAAAGGTTAAGGTTTGATACGGGTCGTATTTCTTAAAACGGATGGTGTCTGCCACATCAAGAGCCAGTTCCCATTTACCATCAGACCGAGCCACGGTACGATCTGCAAAGTAGCGGGTGCTTTGGTAAGCCCCTTCACTGCGGTAAACATGTACGGTGTCGCCCGGCATGGATGTGCCTCGAAGCAGGTATTTGCCCTTACCCTCCAAACGGTCGTAACCTATAATAGTAGGTGTGGCTTTAAGGTTGTTACCTAAATTCACTAGTTTGATGGCTAACTGAGTGCTATGGTTTAAGGTGCTGTCATTTTCATAAATGGCATTATAACTTAATCGGTTATGTGTACCACCATCCACAGTGATACCACCCATCAAATTATGCATGATTACATTAGAGCTATCGCTCCCTCCTCCAATGGTGTTATAGGACGATTCGATTAAGATACCCACCCCATTGGAGCGCAACGTACCCTCGTTACTGATGTCGCCAATGTAGTTTTTATGCACAAAGGTAGAGTCACAGTTTTTAGCCAAATGTATCCCTGCTGTTTGGTGATGAAACAAGGTGTTACCTACAATTTTCAGACTGTCGGAATTTATCACCTCCACACCTTTCATTACTTTACTTACCATGTTGTAACCCACCAAGGCTGTATCACAGGCATTGATATAAATACCACTCACATTACATGAATCGATGATGGATGATAATATTTTAATTTTAGGTGCTTGGGTGGCATGTACACCGTAGTTGGCTAAGTACATGCTGTTGCCTATCAGTGATGTTTTACTGGTTCCTTTTTCTACCAATACCCCATAGGCCATTAGGTCGCCTTTAAAGATTGGCTTTTTGTCCGTTGCCTGATCAAATAAGGTTGTGTATTCGTCGTATACCTTTTGGTTAATGGAGTTGGTATATATCTGTAAGTCATCCACATTACTCAACTTAAAACCAAGGTCGTAACCGTCAATTTGGTTGAAGGAGATAATACTGGTGTTGCTGTTTGCATTAGCCGTTACGCCTATTGAGTTTTTGTTTGAGCCGTTGCTCGTTGGGCGCTCAAACGAGTTCTCGTTAACCATTGTTTTTGCAGCTGTTACCGATAAACCGATGTCATTACCCGCTTCTACCTTATTACGGAGGAAGGACACGCGTGGCGCATTAATAGCGATACCTACCGCTGCTTTTTTCGACTTAAAACTATTGTCGTCAAAATAGATTGAGTCGTGGGTGGTAGACGTAATCTCAAAGGGTGCTGTTTTATATTCAGAAAATAAACTCTCTGAAGCATCAAAGCTGTGGGTGTTTCGGATGATTAAAGGCGTGTCGAAATTACTGAGGGTAAGGCCATGTACGGCTACCATACCCTGCCCATCAACCTCCAATGCCGATTTTAAATCCTTGCTCTGTTGTATTAACACTTGATGGTCATACATCACATAACCAGGCTGCGAAGTACCATCGATGGTTAGTACCGAAGCACTAATGACTGGCAGTGCGGTTTTAGGCTCGATAATACGGTCGTTGCCCAATTCAAACAACATCAACGTACATTCGCCTTTGTTGGCCAGTCCAATGTTGTAACGCATGGTGCCTATTTCGTTGTTGTCGCTGTTACTGGTTACCGAACATGTTTTTAAGTTAGGATTAAAAGCGGCGCAGGCCTGTGAGGTGCGTTCTAAATCCATATCTGTTGTGCTGGTATACGAACGGGTGCGTATGGTGGCTCTGAAGTAATATGTATTGACCTCGTTGATGTTGGCTACGGGGTAATAAAACACAAAGTTGCCATAGTGGTCAATGGTGGTTGAGCCTATATACTTCAATAAATCGCGGCCTGTAGCATCTGTTAAATAAAACTCTAGTTCACCGTCCCCTCGGCTATCAGAACCCATCAGAACGATTCTTTTGTTTTTGTAAGTAGCTAATTTAATAACCGGAACAGGCAAGCCATCGTTGGATGGGGTTGCTTGTTTTAAATTTAGATTGATAGGTTCGGCACCTTCAGCCAGTTCTTTGGTTGTGTTTTGAGTGATTAAAATCTTATCCGATTTATCCAACTCAATGCCATTACCTGTGATGCCTACAAAGTGGTTTTGTTTGATAAGAATGTTTTCACAGGTTAATAGATGACAGGCAAACGTTACCTTATTGATGGTGTTATTCGTGATTTCTGATTTTTTACAAAGATTCATATATACGCCATCTTGAGCCTCTACACTCTCACCCGAGATTGTATTGTTTAGGATGGTTATTTTTTCTCCTTCGCTTATAGATATTGCTTTACCACTGTGGTATGATACGTTATTGTTCTTAATAGTAAGGGCATCTGTAACACGTTTAATAGAGATGCTTACCTTTTTAGTGCCATTCGTGGTATTATTCTGGATACTACCACTCGTGTTTGCCAAGGCATTAATGCCATAGTCACCATCTGTAAAAGAACAATTTTCCACCTTAAGACTTGTCACATCAGCCTTTACAGTAATTCCACTATTACATTTGTTAAATGTGTTTTTATTAAAGGTATTAAAGCTTGAATTCCCATTTACAATAACGGCTCCATTGGCGATGTTATCAAAGATGATATGTGCAATAGAACTATTATTCACCTTCTCATTAATCACAATCCCGTTGGTGTAATCTTGAATTTTTAAGCCTTGTATCACAATTTGGTTACCAGCTACGGTGAGTACTTCTTCTTTGTAAGCACCGGCTTTGAATACCAGTTGATCGCCATTTTTATTTCCCCATTGTGTATACCCATCCACTATAACAGCGCGTTTTAGCTCTGGCAACTTCGATAGTATAGTAAATACGTGCGGGCCAGTGCCTTCAAGTAAAAAGGTGATAATGGGTAATGAGCCTACTTTGTTTACGCATTCAATGGCTTCACGAAGCGAACCTTCGCCACTATCGTTGGTGGAAGATACAAAACACGGAGTGTTATTAAATACAAGGTTGTATTTGGCCTGTTCGTAAATTAAGTCCCCACAATTAGTTATGGAGAGACTCACCATGGTTGATGGCGCTGTGCTTGCTGTGCCTGAACGCAATAGATCACTATTCCATTTCACCCCGATCTTAGAAGTGCCTACACCAGATACAATAGTACCTCCTGGCACAGTCCAGTTAAGCTGGCCACACGTAACACTCGACTCAAAATAATACACATCGGTGGCATACGTAGGTATGGTAGCGATGATGGCAAGTTTTTCGTAGGGTTTGATGGTGGTGTTTTTTGTTGATACCACAGTGCCACCACAGGCATCGGTAGCTATTAAACTTACCACATAGGTTCCTGATGTAGCGTAACTATGAAATACAGAGCCACCACTTACCACATCTTCTTGTTTACCATCTCCAAAGTTGAAACGATTGGTAAATCCCTCTGTGGCGGGTGTGGTGTTGTTGTATAAAATAGGTGTGTTTATATACACGTTATTGTTAGATGCCGTAAAAGAAGGACTAACGCCCTTTATTTCAAATGCATTGCTAGTGGTGGAAGTCAAGCCACACTCATTGGTTGATGACAAACGGATTGTATATACACCTGCTTGTGTAGGGGTGTAGCTAAATCCACTAAGCATATTTTGAGGTGTGTCGTTAATGGCCCACTTAAACTGTAGATTAGTGGGCGAAGCGGTTAAGTTGGTGGCGGTAAC